>DASVOY010000035.1:0-4245 GCA_036383115.1 Allostellaceae bacterium | reverse complement strand
GCGGCGAGGAGCGGCAGCGTGAGGAAATCGGGCAGCAGGAAATAGCGCCAGTCGATCACGGCCAAGCTGAGCAGCGTCCAGCCGAGCAGGCAGCTGATCCACACCCACCACCCCGAAGCGAGCGCGGCGGACCAGAGGGCGACGCCGAGCGCCGCCAGCTCCATGGCGGGATAGAAGGCGCTGATTCCAGCGCCGCATTGGCGGCATCGGCCGCGCAGGGCGAGCCAGCTGACGAGCGGCACGAGATCGCCGGGCCCGAGGCGCCGGCCGCAGGCGGGGCAGGCGGAGCGGCCGAAAAGGATGGCGCGCGGCGTGCGCGCCCGCGCGACGACGACCCCGAGGAAGCTGCCGATGAGGGGCGCGGCGACCACGGGCCAGACCCAGGATGGAGGAAGCACCAAAGGATCCTTCACGCGATCAGATTGCCGCGCAACCGCTGCGAGACTGTGACCGACGACTTCCGCGCCCGAGCCGGAGTTGCGCCGGCACCGCGCGGAACTTGCGCCACTCTGCGCCGCGACACAAGCCGGGCAAGCGCCAGGCGCTGAACCCAAGGTGGTTCACGACGCGATCGGCGGAACTAGTGCGCGGAGGGCGTGTTTCCGGCGGGAGAGTACCGCCACGAAACACAACCAGGAGCTAACCGCCATGCGTACCGTGTTTCCCTTGCTCGCCGGCTTGGCTCTGCTCGCCGCCTGCAGCGGGCCGCCCCAAGCCAGCGCGACGCCGCCGACCGTATCCTACCAGGTGACCGGCAACGACGTCGGGCAAGCCGGGGTGCAGGCGCAACGCTACTGCCAGCAATACGGTCGCTCGGCCCAGTTCCAGGGCATCCAGACGACCGCGTCGGGCAACGTCGCCGTCTATAGCTGCAGTGGCTCCCGGTAACGCTTTCGGCTTGCCGCGCGCGATCAGTGTGACCTGGGCGTCGGTGCCGATCCGCGGCGACGCCCGCGCCGGCGCGCGTGCTGAGAACTGAAGGTCGGAACCACGGCGCGCGGACACGCGTTACCGGTTCATCATGCCGTCTCATGCAGCCACAAACTGCGGCAAACGAAGATGACGGAGTCGATCGCCATGCGCGCTGCACTTCCCTTGCTTGCGGGCGTCGCCCTGCTCGCTGCCTGTGCTCCGGAGTCGCGTCCGTTGAGCCAGACGGCGCCGAGTGTCTCCTATCGGATAAACGGTAACGACGTCGGCCAAGCCAACGCCAACGCGATGCGCTATTGCCAGCAATATGGCAGCAGCGCGCAGCTCCAGGGAATCCAACAGAGCTCGTCCGGAAATGTTGCGGTCTTCACCTGCGCCGGCGGCGCGGCGAGCGGAACGACCGCGGGCACCGCTGTAGCGCCTGCGCCTGCCTATGCGGCACCCGGCTACGGCCAACCCGGCTATGCGGCGCCGGGCGCCGGCACGACCATGGCGCCGCCGGTGCAATGCGCCGATGTGCTCCATCAGGATCGTCCCGGCGGCTCGGATTACCACGGCCCGCCGGTGCCGGAATGCCCGCCGTCGCGCTGACGCGCAGTTTGATCCGTTAGGTCTCAGCCTGCGGCCGCGCGCTCGAGCATGGCGCGCAGCAGGACGTCGCAACCGGCGGCTAAGGCGTCTCCTTCAGCACCTGCGCCAGCGTGCCGAAGATCTCGTCGATATGTGCCTTGGTCACCGTGAGCGGCGGCGACAGCGCGATGATGTCGCCGGTGGTGCGGACCAGCAGGCCCTTGTCGTAGGCGCGCAGGAACGCATCGAAGGCGCGCTTCGCCGGCTGGCCCGCGATCGGCTCGAGCTCGATCGCGGCGATCAGGCCGAGATTGCGTAGGTCGATGACATGCGGCAAGCCCTTCAGCGCGTGTAGCGCATCCTCCCAGTAGGACGAGAGCGCACGCGCATTCTCGAACAGGCCCTCCTCGGCATAGACCTCGAGCGCCGCGAGCCCCGCGGCGCAAGCGAGGGGATGGCCGGAATAGGTATAGCCGTGGAACAGCTCGATGGCGTGGTCCGGCCCGGTCATGAAGGCGTCATAGATCCCCTTGCGCGCGATGACGGCGCCCATCGGCACGGTGCCGGAGGTGAGGCCTTTCGCGGTCGTCACGAGATCCGGCAGCAGGTCGAAATAATCAGCGGCGAAGCTCGTGCCGAGACGGCCGAAGCCGGTGATGACCTCGTCGAGGATGAGGAGGATGCCGTGCTTGGTGCAGATGTCGCGCAGGCGTTTCAGATACCCCTTGGGCGGCACCAACACGCCGGTGGAGCAGGCGACCGGCTCGACAATCACGGCGGCGATGGTCGAGGCGTCGTGCAGTGCGACGATGCGCTCGAGCTCGTCGGCGAGATAAGCGCCGTGGGCGGGCTGGCCGCGGCTGAACGCGTTCTTGTCAGGCAAGTGAGTGTGCGGCAGATGGTCGACGCCGGCGAGCAGCGGCCCGAAGAATTTACGGTTGTTGGCGATGCCGCCCACCGACATGCCGCCGAAGCCCACGCCGTGATAACCGCGCTCGCGCCCGATGAGCCGCGTGCGCGTGCCCTCGCCGCGCAGGCGGTGATAGGCGAGGGCGATCTTGAGTGCGGTGTCGACCGCCTCCGATCCGGAATTGGTGAAGAACACATGGTCGAGATCGCCGGGCAGCAAGGCCGCGACGCGCGCCGCCAGCTCGAAAGCCTTGGGATGGCCCATCTGGAACGCCGGCGCGTAATCCATCTCCACCGCCTGGCGCTGGATGGCCGCGACGATCTTGGGATGGCCGTGCCCGGCGTTGCAGCACCATAAGCCGGCCGTGCCGTCGAGGATCCGGCGGCTGTCCGCCGTCGTGTAGTGCATGCCCTTGGCACCGACAAGCAGGCGCGGCTCGGCCTTGAACTGCCGGTTCGCCGTGAACGGCATCCAGTAGGGCTCGAGGTCGTTGGTGATGCGGGGAGCCGCTTCTGCGGCGATCGGCTTGGACTTGGCCATGGGTCATTTTCCTGTGGCGGGAGGGGCGGCGAGCTGAGGGTAACAGCCGACATCTTCCACCCATCCTTGCGCCTTCTGCAATGCTGCATCCCGGAAATAGCCTAGCTTATCATAAGCAAGCCTAATATATCATCTGGCATGACCCAAAGCGCCCTGGATCGCAGCTTCGGCTTCCTGCTGCACGACGTCGCCCGCCTCTTGCGCAAGCGCTACGAGCAGCGCGCGCGCCCGCTCGGGTTGACACGCGCCCAATGGCAGATCCTCGCCCATCTGCAGCGCCACGAGGGGATCAACCAGTCGGGGCTGGCCGAGGTCCTCGAACTCGAGCCGATCACCGTCGGCCGGCTCATCGACCGGATGGAGGACGCGGGACTGGTCGAGCGGCGCGCCGACCCGGCTGACCGGCGGGCGCATCGCTTGTTCCTGACCGAGCGCGCGCAGCCGGTGCTCGAGCGCTCCCGCGCGCTCGGAGAGGAAGTGCGCGGCGAGGCCTTCGCCGGTTTCACCGCTGCCGAGCGCGAGACGCTGATCGATCTGCTGGTGCGCGTGCGAGGCAACCTTTCTGACAAGCGGGGCGATGAAGATAAGAGGCCCGCCACAGGCAAAAGTCGGGTCCTGGAGAGCGCACGATGACATCGACCACAGACACGATCCGCGACCGCGGACGGGCGGGCAGCAGGGCGCGCTGGCGCGGCTTGGCGGATGCGCGGTGGCTGCGCCTCCTCCTGATGTTCGCGCTGCCGGCCGTCCTCGTCATCGCCGGCACCTGGTGGTATCTGATCTCGGGTCGCTACGTCTCGACCGACGACGCCTATGTCCAGGTGGAGACTGTGGCGGTCAGCAGCGATGTCTCCGGGCGCGTGGTCAGCGTCGATGTCGGCGACAACCAGTATGTCAAGGCCGGTCAGGTGCTGTTCCGGCTCGACGACCGGCCCTATCGGACCGCGGTGGAGCAGGCGCAGGCGCAGCTCACCAATGCGCGGCTCCAGGTCGAGGGCCTGCGCGCGACCTATCGGCAGCGCCTAGCCGATCTCGCCGCGGCGCAGGCCGCGCTCGACTATCAGCAGCGCGAATTCGAGCGCCAGCAACGGCTCTTCGCCACGCACGTGACCTCGGAGGCCAATCTCGACCAGGTGCGCTACCGCCTCGAGACGGCGCGCCAGCAGGTGGCAAATGTGCAGCAGCAGATCGCCGGCGCGCTGGCGAGCCTCGGCGGCGATCCGAACATTCCGACCGAGCAGCACCCTCTGGTGGAGCAGGCACGCGCGCAGCTCGAGCAGGCCGAGCTCAACCTC
>DASVOY010000034.1:0-1892 GCA_036383115.1 Allostellaceae bacterium | reverse complement strand
CCGGCCAATAAATTTGTTCGGGGAGAGCTTCATGTCATTTCGCCTGCTGCTTGCTGCGGCCCTCGCGCTGGGCATCGCCGTACCGGCTTCCGCCCAGCAGGGCAAGCCGGTCAAGGTGGCGTTGATCGCCGATAAGACCGGCCCGCTCGAGGCCTACGCCAAGCAGACCGTCACCGGCTTCATGATGGGCCTCGAATACGCGACCAAGGGGACGATGACCGTCGCCGGCCGCAAGATCGAGGTGATCGAGAAGGATAGCCAGACCAAGCCCGATGTCGGGCGCAACCTGCTCTCCGAGGCGTTCGGCGACGACGGTGCCGAACTCGCGGTCGGCGGCACCAATTCCGGCGTCGCGCTCGCCATGCTGCCGGTGGCGCAGGATTTCAAGAAGGTGCTGATCGTCGAGCCCGCGGTCGCCGATTCCATCACCGGCGACAAGTGGAACCGCTACATCTTCCGCACCGGGCGCAATTCCTCGCAGGACGCGGTCTCGAACGCGCTGGCGGTCGGCAAGCCCGGCGTCGTCATCGCCACCTTGGGGCAGGATTACGCCTTCGGCCGCGACGGCGTCGCTGCCTTTCGCGAGGCTTTGCAGGGCACGGGCGCCAAGCTCGTGCATGAGGAATACGCCCCGCCGAGCACCACCGATTTCACCGCGCCGTTGCAACGCATTTTCGACGCCCTGTCGAAAGAGAAAGGGCGCAAGGTGCTGTGGGTGATCTGGGCCGGCGGCAATCCCTTTCCGGCGATCAAGGCGCTGAATCCCGAGCGGCTCGGCATCGAAGTCGCCAGCGGCGGCAACATCCTGCCGGCGCTCGCCGCCTACAAGGAATTCCCCGGCCTCGAGGGGGCGACCTATTACTACTATGAGATCCCCAAGAACCCCGCGAATGACTGGCTCGTCGCCGAGCACAAGAAGCGCTTCAACGCGCCGCCCGATTTCTTCACCTGCGGCGGCATGGCGGCAGCGATGGCCGTGGTCGAGACGCTGACCAAGACCAACGGCGCGACCGACAGCGAGAAGCTCATCGCCGCGATGGAAGGCATGTCGTTCGACACGCCCAAGGGCAAGATGGTCTTCCGCAAGGAGGACCATCAGGCGCTGCAGGAGATGTACGGGTTCAAGATCAAGGTCGATCCGAATGTCGCCTGGGCGATCCCCGAGCTCACCCGCGTGATCAAGATCGACGACATGAAGGTCCCGGTCCGGAACGGGCGCTGAGGCCGAGGGAGCGGCGAGGGGGCGCGATGGGCGATTCCGTGCCTCTCCTGGAGACGCGCGATCTCACCATCCGCTTCGGCGGGCATGTGGCGGTCGATCGCGTCTCCTGCGCCTTCGATCGCGGCACCCTCACCGCCATCGTCGGGCCGAACGGGGCCGGCAAGACCACCTACTTCAACTTGATCTCGGGCCAGCTCCGCGCCAGCGCCGGCGCGGTGTTGCTCAAGGGCGAGCCGATCACGCGCCTTCCCGCTCCGGCCCGGGCGCGGCGGGGACTTGGCCGCGCTTTTCAGCTCACCAATCTGTTTCCGAGCCTCTCTGTCCTTGAGAACGTGCGGCTCGCGGTCCAGGCGCGCGCCGGGATCGGGCTCGACTTCGTGACCATGGCGGCGCGGCATGACGATCTTGCCGACCGCGCCTGGGACTATCTCGGCCAGGTCAAGCTCGCCGAGCGCGCCGAGGCCAACGCCGCCGCCCTGCCGCATGGCGACCAGCGCAAGCTCGAGGTCGCGATCCTGCTGGCGCTCGAGCCCGACATCGTCATGTTCGACGAGCCGACCGCCGGCATGAGCATCGACGAGGTGCCGACGGTCCTCGCCATCATCGCCAGCATCAAGGCGCGCGGCGACAAGACCATTCTGCTGGTGGAGCACAAGATGGACGTGGTGCG
>DASVOY010000033.1:0-2295 GCA_036383115.1 Allostellaceae bacterium | reverse complement strand
CGGCTGCCATTCCTGGGCTGTCGCGACGGTGGTCGACACCGTCTGCGGCGGCGCCCCCATCGAGGCGAAGAACTGCTTGATGAAATAGGATCTGACCGCGCCCCAGCCGAAGACGCCGCCGAACACCACGCCGACGACGAGCAGCATGATGAGCATGCGCTTCCTCAGCGCGCGCCGGTCTCCCGCCGGCCGCTGGTCGCCGCTGGTGCGGCCCGGCGGCGGCGCCCGCCGCGCCTCGGGTTGCGCTCGCAAAGCCGTCCGCTTCATGATGTTGCTCCTGGCATGGCGCAGAAGATCGCGTCGATGTGCTCGCGCATCACGCTGCGGATCGCCTGCATGCGCTCTTCGGTGAACTCGGTCCATCCGAGCGCACGGCGGCAGCCCTGGTTGCAAAAGACCGTGACCTGGCCGAGGAGCGTCATCGTCTTGAGGATCGTCGTCTCGTCATCGTCCGGGCGGCGCAGCAGCCGGCCGATCAGCGCCCGGCACGGATCGACGACCTGCCGCATGGCAATCTCATGCAGCGGATCCAGCGCCGCGGCGCGCTCGAGCTCGGCGCGGGCGAAGAGCAGGCGCCGGCTCTCCAGCTGCCCGCCGCCGACCACCAAGGTGACGAAGGCCTCGACGATCTCGTGCAACAGCCCCAGCAGCTCCTTCGGCGTGGCCCCATCCCGCCCCAGCGCCGCCCTGACCCGGTCGGCCACGGGTGCCATGCGCAGGTCGATCTGCTCGGCGATGTGCCCGATCGCGGCGCGGTAAAGGCCTTCCTTGCTGCCGAAATAGTATTGGATGGCCGGCAGGTTCACACCTGCCCGTTCGGCCAGCATGCGGGTGCCCGCGCCCTCGTATCCGACCGTCGCGAAGACGTCGATCGCGGTCTCGAGGATGCGCCGACGCGTATCCTCGCCACGCTGATAGCTGGTCGGACGATAGCGTACCGCTGTGAGGCTGCTCATATACGCTCGTCCGGCCGGGATGTGGGATGCTGCAGCGGGCGACGCTATATCGATCGATTGATAGTGTCAATTGTTACAATTTTGCCGATCAGCCCGTCGAGCGGCCGAAAGTCTCGGTGGCAAGCCGAATTCCCGCAAGCGCCGGTCTATTAAATGCTCAATTTAGCGCGGCTAAATGATGGTCGTTCGCTGCGCGAGGGGTGGCTGGTTGCCACGTCGCCCTGCGCGGCGATGATAAAGGCTGCTAATCTGGCGATCCCGGTGCGCACGGCCGCGCCGCGTGAGGAGAGGGATGACGCAACAGCCGGCGCCCGCCGCCTCCCGTCCACCCGTCATCGTCGTCGGTGCCGGCCCGGTCGGGCTCGCGGTCACCCTCGATCTCATGTCCCGCGGCGTGCGCGACGTCGTGCTGCTCGACGAGGGCGAGGGGCCGGCCGTGGGCAGCCGGGCGATCTGCTGGTCGCGCCGCAGCCTCGAGATCCTGAGCCGGCTCGGCGTCGGCCGCCGCCTGATCGAGCGCGGCTTCACCTGGCAGACCGGGCGCGTCTTCCATGGCGACGAGGAGCTGTTCCGCTTCGACCTCCAGCCCGAGCCCGGCTACGGCCATCCCGCCTTCATCAACCTGTCGCAGCACGATTTCGAGGCGGCCCTCATCGCCCGCCTCGCCGCGGTCGGCCACCCCGGCGTGTCATGGCGCCACCGCGTGACCGGGCTGACGCAAGCCGCGGACCATGTCGTGCTGGCGGTCGACACGCCCGAGGGCCGCAAGAGCTTCGCCGCCGACTGGGTCGTCGCTGCCGATGGGCCGCGCAGCACGCTCCGGCAGCTCCTTGGCCTCGACTGTATCGGCCGCGTCTTCGACGAGCGCTTTCTCATCGCCGATGTGCGCACCGCCGTCGACCTCGGCCAGGAGCGCCGCTTCTGGTTCCACCCGACGTTTCACGCCGGCGATTCCGCGCTGATGCACCGGCAGCCCGATGGCGTCTTCCGCATCGACTTCCAGCTCGGCGTCGGTGCCGACCCGGCCGAGGAGCGCAAGCCCGAGCGGATCCTGCCGCGACTCGAGCGCGTGCTCGGCGACCGCAGCCGCTTCGAGCTGATCTGGGCGAGCGTCTATATCTTCCGCTGCTCGCGTCTCGAGCGCTTCGTCCACGGAAGGGTGCTCTTCGCCGGCGACAGCGCGCATCAGGTGTCGCCCTTCGGCGCGCGCGGCGGCAACAGCGGCATCCAGGACGCCGACAACCTCGCCTGGAAGCTCGCCCTCGTGGTTCAGGGCAAGGTCGGGCCAGAGCTTCTCGACAGCTACGATGCCGAGCGCGGCGCCGCCTGTGACGAGAAC
>DASVOY010000032.1:0-2583 GCA_036383115.1 Allostellaceae bacterium | reverse complement strand
GCCAGCGATCAAGGTGTTCTCCGATATCGTCAACGCCGCGGGATATTCCTCGCCGGTGCGCACGCCGCGCGGCGAGGACATCATGGCCGCCTGCGGCCAGCTCAAATCCGACAGTGTCAAGCGGCGCAAGAGCGAGCTTCTCAGGGATCAAGCCGCCGCCGGCGCATGACCGCCGGGCGCCGATGCGCGCTGGTCGTGTCCGCCGCCGCGGCGCTCGCGCCGCTTGTCGCGCATGCCGACGACCTGCCCGGCTGGGACCGCACGCGCTGGGGCATGACCTCGCCGGAGATCGTGCAGCTCTACCCGGAGCGCGCGGTGAAGCTGTCAGGCCGCATCGACTTCTATCGGCTCTATACCGATGTGGCGCTGCGGCACGAGCGTTTTGCCGGCTACGATTTCACGGTCTATTTTCAGATGGACGACAAGACCGGCCGCCTGGCGCAGGTGCTGCTGGAGCGGCGGCGCCAATACGCAACGCCGGCGGTCTGGGGCGACGTGCTCGCCGCCCTCGACCGGACCTTCGGCGCGGCGACGCAGAGCTGCGAGCGCCGCGGCAATCCGCTCGCGGGTAAGCCGCAGATCAACGAGCGCATCTGGTCCTTGCCGACGACAACCGTGTACGCCAGCTATATCGATTTCGGCGTCGGCGACAGCAGCGAGCTGTCGCGCCGCCTGCTCGTCCGTTATGCGCCGACGGGAAAGGCGACGGCGGCAGCCTGCCGATAGCTGCCGCCGTCGGCGCATCGTCGGCTATTCGGACTTGATCACGTCGCCGAAGCGCTCGAAGATCTTGCCGTTGAACTTGGCGAGCTGCATCTCCCGCACCGGGAAGAATTGCGTCGGGCTGGTGCTGACCTTGACGCCCGGCAGGAACATCGGCAGGTCGAGATTGAGATTGGCCGCCTGCTTCATGATGTTGTCGCGCGTCAGATCGTTGCCGCATTGCTGTAGTACGTGCACCATTGTCATCGCCAGGTTGTAGCCGTAGACGTTGAAGGCGTCCGTCTTGTCGCCGTCGGGATAATACTTGTCCATCCAGGCGAGCCATTGTTTGAACGCCGGGTCGTTCTTCCATTGCGGGTCGGTCGGGTCCTTGAAATACTCGAGGCTCACCACGCCAACACCCTTCTCGAGGCCAGCCGGCGTCATTACCGAGGCGACGGAGGCCGACACCGAATTCAGCAGGTGCAGCGGCTTCCAGCCGACGTCATAGGTCTTGCGGATCGCCTGGGCGGCGAATTTCGGCGTCGTGACGTCATAGAACACATCGGCGCCCGAGGCCTGCAGGGAAACGATCTGGGAATCGATCGTCGGGTCAGTTACCTCGTAGGTCACTTCCGCGATGATGAGCTTCGACGCCTTGTCGCCGAGCCCATCTTTCAAACCCTTGAGATAGTCCTTGCCGTAATCGTCGTTCTGGTAGAGGACGCCGATCTTCGCGTTGGGCGCATGCTCGAGAATATACTTGGCGAAGATATGCCCCTCGGTCTGGTAGGTGGGCTGGAAGCCCATGGTCCAGGGGAAGTGCTCGGGATCGCCCCATTTCGTCGCGCCGGTAGCGACGAAGAGCTGCGGCACTTTCTTCGCGTTCAGATATTTCTGGATCGCCGAATTGGTGGGCGTGCCGAGCGGGTTGAAATCGAGCAGCGCGTTCTCCTCCTCGACCAGCTTGCGCGTCTGCTCCACGGTGCGGGGCGGGCTGTAGCCGTCGTCGAGCGAGATGAACACGACCTTGCGGCCGTTGATGCCGCCCTTCTCGTTGATCATGTTGAAATAGGCGTTCTCGGCCTTGCCGATCGTGCCATAGGCCGAGGCCGGACCGCTATAGGGCATGGTCTGGCCGATCTTGATCTCCTTGTCGCTGACGCCTGGCCCGTATTTCTTCTGCGCCGCCGCCGGCTGGGCGAGCGCCAGCGCCAGCAACAACGCCGGCGTCCACAGCAGTTGGTTGATCCTCATTGTCCTCTCCTGTCCCGATAATTGTTCTTGGCTGCCAAGCCGGCCGCCGCCGAATAGCGGCGCGTCCAGCGGACGCGTTCCGCGATACGCGGAAGGCCCCGGCCGACGTTTCTTCTTGTTGCTATCGACGGAGCGATGGTCCTACGGAGTTCTGCCGCCGTCAATGGCGTGGCCGTGCCAGGCACGGCCATTCACCAAGATTTGCAGGTGGCTAGAGGATCTTGAGCACCGCCTCAGGCGGGCGGCCGAGGGCGGCGCGGTCGCCATTGACGACGATCGGCCGCTCGATGGCGATCGGGTGCGTCGCCATGCCGGCGATGATCTGCTCGTCGCGGAGGCCGGGCTTGTCGAGCCCCGCCTCGGCCGCCTCCTTCCTGCGCAGGAGCTGGCGAGGCGCCATGCCGAGCAGCTTCAACAGGCGCTTCAATTCAGCCTCGTCCGGCGGGGTCTTTAGATACTCGACGACGCGCGGCTTGATCCCGCGCTCTTCGAGCAGCGCCAGCGTCCGACGCGACGTATTGCAGCGCGGATTGTGATAGATGGTGACGCCCATGGCCGCCTACGCCCGAGCCCGCTTCTTCTCGGGCGTGTCCGCGTGCCCCGCAGCCTGCGCCCGCGCCGCCT
>DASVOY010000031.1:0-7925 GCA_036383115.1 Allostellaceae bacterium | reverse complement strand
GACGCCGCCGGTCACGAGGCGCGGCAACACCTGGAGGACGGTGGGCGGGCGGGTTCGCGCCGACGCCGCCGTACTGCTAGTCTCGGCGTTCGTTGTCATGAAGCGAAGATGATGCGAATGACCCTGTTGTCCACGCCTAATCCGGCGGAGCCCGATCGGCCGGCTTCCATCTTAACACGCGAGGACGGCGCGACAATTGCCTACCATCGTCGCACCGGCAAGCGGCCCGGCATCGTCTTCCTCGGCGGCTTCATGTCGGACATGACCGGCACCAAGGCCAAGACGCTCGACGCCTTCGCGGCGGCGCGCGGCCGAGCCTATCTGCGCTTCGATTACTTCGCCCACGGCGCCTCCTCGGGCGACTTCGCCGAGGCCACCATCGGCCGCTGGAAGGAGGACGGGATTGCCGTCCTCGACCAATTGACCGAAGGCCCGCAGATCCTGGTCGGGTCGAGCCTCGGCGGCTGGCTCATGCTGCTGCTGGCGCTGGCGCGGCCCGAGCGCGTCGCGGCGCTCGTCGGCATCGCCGCGGCGCCCGACGCCACCGAGGACCTGATGTGGGCGCGCTTCCCACCCAAGGTGCGCGACGAGATCATGCACCAGGGCGCCGCGCGCCTGCCTTCGGAATACAGCGCGGACGGCTATCTCTTCACGCGCAAGCTCATCGAGGAGGGGCGGCGTCACCTGCTCATGCGCGGCCCCATCCCGATCGCCTGCCCGGTGCGCCTCCTGCACGGCATGAAAGACCCCGACGTGCCTTGGCAGACGAGTCTCGCCTTCGCCGAACGGCTCGAGAGCGACGACGTGCAGGTCACGCTGGTCAAGGATGGCGATCATCGCCTCTCAACCGAGAGCGACCTCGCGCTCCTCACGCGGGCGATCGAGGCGCTGCTGGATCGAGCAGCGCCCTGAGCCCGTCCTTGTAGCTGGGATAGAGCAGCTTCACGCCCAGCTCCTCCTTGATGCGGCGGTTCGAGACGCGTTTGTTATCATCATAGAAGCTGCGCGCCATCGGCGTGAGCTCGGCGGCATCGAAGGGCAGCAGCGGCGGCGGCGTGACGCCAAGCAGCTCGCAGGCATAGGCGATGACCGCCTCGGGCGGCGCCGGGTCGTCGTCGCAGACATTATAGACGGCGCCGGGATCGGGCATCGCGATCGAGGCGCGCAAGGTCGCGGCGATATCGGCGACATGGATGCGCGAGAAGACCTGACCGGGCTTGTCGATGCGCCGCGCCCGGCCCTCGCGCACGGTGTCGAGGGCGCTGCGGCCGGGACCGTAGATGCCGGCCAGGCGGAAGATGTGAACGGGGAGCCCATGACGGCAGTGCAGATCGAGCCATTGCGCTTCCGCCGCGACGCGCCGCCGGCCACGCTCGCCGCTCGGCGCGAGGTCCGTGCTCTCGTCGACCCAGGCGCCGCCGCGGTCGCCATAGACGCCGGTGGTGGAGAGGTATCCGACCCATCGGAGCTCAGAGAGCGCGGCAATGTTCGCGCCATGCGCGGCGAGCACCGGGTCGCCCGCCGCATCGGGCGGCACGGAGATTAGAAGGTGAGTGGCGCCGGCGAGCGCCGCCGCCGGCGCGGCGAGCGGCCGGTCGGGAGCCAGGCGGTGCATCGTGAACCCCTCTGCGGCAAGCCGCGCGCAGCTTGCCTCGTCGCGGCTCGTCCCGGCGACGCGCCAGCCCCAAGCGGCAAGCGAGCGAGCGAGAAAGCCCGCGCTGTAGCCGAGGCCGAAGCAGAAGAGCACGCCAGGGGCGCCGATGCCTTTGTCGCTCATTCGGCGGCGCCGCGTGCTTCCACCTCGAGCGCCTGTTCCATCGCATCCCGACGCAGCCGCGCCCAGGCCCAATACGCGAGACACACGATGGCACCGGCCGCGACCGACAAGCGCAGCCCGAACAGCGAGGAGAGCCAGCCCAGCGCCAAGGCGTTGAACGCGGGGCCACCGCGGAAAAGCATGCCGTAAAGCCCAAGCACGCGGCCGCGCATCGCCGGGTCGACGGCGCTCTGCACGAGGGTCTGCGCGCTGATGCCGGTGGTGACCAGCGCGAAGCCGCAGACAAAGACGCAGGCGAGCGCCACCCCGTAGTTCCGCGTCGCGGTGAAGCCGAGCACGGCGACGGCAATGAGGAAAGTGTGGCCGATGATCAGTGCCGTGAGGCCGTGGATGCTTGGCCGCCGCAACATCCACAACCCGCCCGCAACCGCGCCCAGCCCGAGCGTCGCGGTCAGCCAGGAGAGGCCGATGGGTCCCTTGCCGAAGACCACATCGGCGAAGCCGGGAAACATCTCGATGAAGCCGCGGATGCTGAAGGACGTCGCGGCGAAGAGCAGGATCATCCGACCGATGCCGGGATGGCGGAGCGCATAGGCATAGCCCGCCAGCGTGTCGGCCAGGAACTCGCGGCGCGGCGAGCCGCGGGCGATCGGGTCGGGCGCCACCTTGACGCGCGCGAGCGCGGCGATGAAGGCGAGGTAGGTCGCGCTGTTGAGCGCGAAGGCGATGGCGACGCCGCCCTGATAGACGATCGGCCCGGCGACCGCCGGCCCGATGAAGCGCGCGCCGTTGAAGACGAGTGAGTTGATGGCGACCGCCGCCGGCAGGCTGGCGCGGTCGACCAGGTTCGGGATGAGGGCGAGCCGTGCCGGCTGATTGACCGCGTTGACGGCGCCCAGCACAAGCGTGAGCGCCAACAGGATCTCGATGGTGATGACGCCGGCGTAGGTGAGGAGGGCCAAGAGCGCCGCCTGCGCCATCGCCAGGATCTGGGTAAGCCAGATGAGCCGGACGCGGTCGAGCCGGTCCGCAAGCAGCCCGGCAAAGGGACTAAGCACGAGGGTGGGCATGAGATCGGCGACGGCGACGACGCCGAGCCAGGTCGGGGAATGGCTGAGCTCCCAGGCGAGCCAGCCAACGGAGAAGCGCTGCATCCAGGTGCCGATGAGCGAGATGGAGTTGCCTGCGGTGTACACGCGATAGTTGCGGATGCTCAGCACGCGCACCGCGTTCTCAAACCCCGCCATCCGGCCGCCGGCTCCCGCGATCGACACCGCTCTTCCGTCTCCTCTCGCGCGCAGATGTTACCAGAGTGGAAATCCGTGCGATTTACAAAATCTTGAAGGCAGGTGGCCATCCTAGGATACTGGGGCGGCGCCGCCTTTTTCCGCCTGCAGCGGCCCTGCTTTTTCGCGCCGCGGGGATGGCCCGGGGCCGCAGCGCCTATCCTGGCATGTGGTATCGCCTATATTGGGTGGCTGACAGCAAGCGCTTTGCGGTTGGACAGCTTCGGAAAGACGGAGAGTTGATGAAGCGGGTGGTGATGGCGACTGCCTTGCTGGTGCTGCTGGCCGGCATGGGCATTGCCTATCAGACGCTGGTTTCAGACGCGGCGCGCTCGCAGACCGCGGCGCCGCGCGGCGCCGCGGCGGTGCCCGTGGTCGTAGCCGCCGCCCGGCGCGAGCCGACGCCCGTGCGGCTCGACGCGGTTGGGACCGTGCAGACCGTGGCCAGCGTCGCCATTAAAGCCCGCATCGACGGCCAGATCGCGCAGGTGCTGGTCCGCGACGGCCAATATGTGAAGGCGGGCGATACGCTGCTCCAGCTCGACAGCCGCTCGGCGGAGGCGCAGGTCCAGCAGACGCAGGCGCAGCTTGCCCGCGACCGCGCTCAGCTCGCGAACGCCAAGCGCGATGTCGACCGGTTCGCGCCGCTGGTCGCCAAGGACTACGTCTCGCGCCAGCAATACGATACGGCCGTCACCAATGCGCGGGCGATCGAAGCGACCGTCAAGGCGGATGAGGCATCACTCGAGAACGCCAGAGTGCTGCTCACCTATTACACGATCACGGCGCCGATGGACGGGCGACTCGGCACGATCAGCCTCAAGGCCGGCAGCAACGTCAAGGCCAACGACGTGCCGATCGTCACCATCAACCAGACCAAGCCGATCTGGGTCGCTTTCTCGCTGGCGCAGAGCGACTTCCCGGCGGTGCGGGCGGCGATGGCGAGCGGCACCG
This sequence comes from Allostellaceae bacterium, assembly GCA_036383115.1. Classification (GTDB taxonomy): domain Bacteria; phylum Pseudomonadota; class Alphaproteobacteria; order ATCC43930; family CGMCC-115725; genus DAHUYF01. The sequence continues at coordinate 3,908 of DASVOY010000031.1, read as the reverse complement.
TCCAGGTCGACGTCTCGGCGCCGGGGGACGAGGGTCCGCCCGAGAAGGGCAGGGTCGAGTTCTTCGAGAACGCGATCGACGCCGCCACCGGCACGATCGCGCTCAAGGCCACCTTCGACAACCCGCAGGAGCGGTTGTGGCCGGGAGGGTTCGTCAATGTCGCGGTCGTGCTGCGCGTCGAGCAGGACGCGCTGGTGGTGCCGCAGGCCGCCGTCCAGGTCGGGCAGAACAACACTTATGTTTTCGTCGTCAAGGCGGACAACACGGCCGAGCTGCGCCCGGTCAAGGTGAGCCGCACGGTCGAAGGCAAGAGCGTGATCGCCAAGGGACTCGAGCCCGGCGAGCAGGTGGTGACCGACGGGCAGCTGCGGCTCACCAACGGCAGCCGTGTCGACATCCGCTCGGCCGAGCGCCAGAGCAAGCCCGGTAGCCCCTCATGAGCCTGCCGGAGCTGTGCATCCGCCGTCCGGTGATGACGACGCTGCTGATGCTGGCCTTCGTCATCTTCGGCCTGTTCAGCTATCGCCTGCTGCCGGTGGCGGCGATCCCGCGCGTCGATTTCCCGACCATCGTCGTCTCGGCGGTACTGCCCGGCGCGAGCCCGGAATCGATGGCGTCCTCCGTTGCGACGCCGCTCGAGCGCCAGTTCGCAACGATTGCCGGCCTCGATTCGATGACCTCGACCAGCGGCCAGGGCGTCACCACGATCACGATGCAGTTCAACCTGGACCGCAACATCGACGGCGCCGCGCTCGACGTGCAGGCCGCGATCACCACGGCGGCGCGCAAGCTGCCGCCGGAGATGACGACGCCGCCCAGCTTCCAGAAGGTCAACCCGGCCGACCAGCCGGTGCTTTATATCTCGCTCAACTCGGACACGTTGCCGCTCTCGACGGTGGACGAGTATGCCGAGACGCTGATGGCGCAGCGCATCTCGATGCTCCTGGGCGTGGCGCAGGTCCAGGTCTTCGGCGCCCAGAAATTCGCCGTGCGCGTCCAGGTCAAGCCCGATGCGCTCGCCGCCAAGGGGATCAGCATCGACGAGGTGCGAAGCGCGGTCGCCGCCGCCAATTCCAACACGCCTGTAGGGCAGCTCAGCGGACCGGATCAGAGCTTCACGCTGCAGGCCAATGCGCAGCTCGCCAACGCTGCCCAGTTCCGCCAGATACCCGTCGCCTACAGGAACGGCGGGACGGTGCGGCTCGGCGACATCGCCACCGTCCTCGACAGCGTCGAGAACGACAAGATCGCCAGCTGGTACAACGGCCGCCGCGGCGTCGTCCTGTCGGTGCTGCGCCAGCCCGATGCCAATACCGTCGATGTCGTGGACAGCGTCAAGGCCCTAATCCCCGCCTTCCGCGCGCAGATCCCGCCTTCGGTCAATATCGAGGTGCTCAACGACCGCTCGATTTCGATCCGCCACGCCATAGACGACGTGCAGTTCACCTTGATGATCACCGTGGCGCTGGTCGTGCTGGTGATCTTCCTCTTCCTGCGCAACGTCACCGCCACGATCATTCCCGCGCTGGCGCTGCCGGTGTCGATCATCGGCACCTTCGCGGGAATGTATGTGCTGGGCTACTCGATCGACAATCTGTCGCTGCTGGCGCTGACGCTGTCGGTGGGATTCGTCGTCGACGACGCCATCGTCATGCTCGAGAACATCGTGCGCCATATCGAGAACGGGAAGCGGCCGATGGAGGCGGCCTTCCAGGGCTCGCGGGAGGTCGCCTTCACCATCCTGTCGATGACCGTGTCGCTGGTGGCGGTGTTCATCCCGGTGCTGTTCATGAGCGGCGTGGTCGGCCGCGTCTTCCGCGAATTCGCCGTCACCATCAGCATGACGATCCTGATCTCGGGCCTCGTCTCGCTGACCCTGACGCCGATGCTGTCTTCGCGGCTGCTCAAGGCGCAGCATGGACCTCCAAGTCGGTTCTACCAGGCTTCGGAAGGCGTCTTCACCGCGATGCTCAACGGCTACGCGCGGGCGCTGCGCTGGGCGCTGCGGTGGAAGCCGGTCATGCTCGCCGTGACGTTCCTGTCGCTCGCCGCGACGATTTTTCTGATGTCGCCCTGGGGCGTGCCGAAGGGCTTCTTCCCGAGCGAGGACACCGGGCTGCTCTTCGCCTTCACCGAGGCGGCGCAGGACATATCGTTCGAGTCGATGGCGACGCATCAGAAACGCATCGGCGAGATCATCAAGGCGAATCCGAACGTCAAGAACGTGACCTCGACGATCGGCGCCACGGGATTCAGCCCGGCGCTCAACAACGGCCGCTATTTCATCGAGCTCGTGCCGCGCGATCAGCGGAGCCTCAGCGCCACGGAAGTGATCCAGCAGCTGCGCCGCCAGGTGGCGCAGGAACCGGGCATGACCGTGTTCTTCCAGAGCCTGCAGAACATCCAGCTCGGCGGCAGGCTGTCCAAGAGCACCTATCAGTACACGATCCAGGACGGCGATGTGGACGAACTCTATCGGCTCGCGCCCGTGCTGCAGGAGCGCATCGGGCAGCTGCCGGGGTTCCAGGACATCAACTCCGACCTGCAGCTGCGCAACCGCCAGGCGATCGTCGACGTCGACCGGGACAAGGCGGCGCAACTCGGCATCACCCTCGACCAAGTCAAGAACACGCTCTACAGCGCCTTCGGCACGCGTCAGATCTCGACCATCTACCAGCCGTCGAACGACTACGAGGTCATCCTCGAGGTCGACCCACGCTTCCAGCGTGACCCGACCGACCTGTCGCGGCTCTACCTGCGCGCCGCCAATGGTCAGCCGGTGCCGTTGAGCGCGGTGGCGACGGTGCATGCCGGCATCGGGCCCGTCACCGTCAACCATCAGGGGCAGCTTCCTGCGGTGACCATCTCGTTCAACCTGGCCCCGGGCATGTCGCTGGGTGACGCCGTCGCGGCGATCGGCCGCGTCGAGCGCCAGCTCAACCTGCCGGTGACCGTCGCCACCGGATTCCAGGGCACAGCGCAAGTGTTCCAGGACTCGCTCAAGGGGCAGGGGCTGCTGCTGATCGCCGCCGTGCTGGTCATCTACATGGTGCTGGGCGTCCTCTACGAGAGCTTCATCCATCCGATCACCATCCTCTCCGGCCTGCCCTCGGCCGGGTTGGGCGCGCTGATCACGCTCATGCTCTTCCGCATGGACCTAAGCGTCATCGCCATCATCGGCCTCGTCATGCTGATCGGCATCGTCAAGAAGAACGCGATCATGATGATCGACTTCGCGCTCGAGCGGCAGCGCGCCGGCGACACGACGGCCGAGGAGTCGATCTACGAGGCGTGCCTCCTGCGCTTCCGCCCGATCATGATGACCACCATGGCGGCGATCATGGGCGGGCTGCCGATCGCCATCGGCTTCGGCGCCGGCTCCGAGCTGCGCCGACCCTTGGGCGTCGCCGTCGTCGGCGGCCTCCTCGTCTCCCAGCTGCTGACGCTGTTCATCACGCCGGTGGTCTATGTCTATCTCGAGCGGGCGCGGCACATGTTCGACCGGCGCGAGCCGGCGCCCGAGCCCACATCCGTACCGGAAGGCCCGGCCGCGCCGGCGCCTGCGGTGCGGCTGCGCCGCCGTCGTGGCCAGATCACCCAGGCCGGCGAATAGCCGCGGCCGGTTTGCCGTCGCCGCCATGCTGGCTTGGCTCGCCGGCGCGGCGCTGGTGGCGCCCGCCTCGGCGCAGCGGCGCGCCGACGACAACGGCGCCTCCGACATGCACGACCGCTGTGTCGCGCTGGCGCAAAGCAACCCCAAGGAAGGGCGCGGGCGGGCCAAGCTATGGCGCGAGCAGGGCGGCGGCCTCGCCGCCGATCATTGCGCGGCCACGGCGCTCTTCGGCCTCAGGGATTACGCCGGCGCGGCGACCCGCTTCGAGACGCTCGCCTCGGCGATGATGACGGCG
>DASVOY010000030.1:0-2277 GCA_036383115.1 Allostellaceae bacterium | reverse complement strand
AATTATTCGAGCATTTGCCGGCGTTTATTCGAGCTTATCCGAGGCTCTCCGGTGCGTCCACGATGTCGCGCGCCGCCGTTCAAGCTGCTATCTTCGACGGCGCCTTCGGGAGGTACGCCGGGTGACCGCCACGACCGCCGCATCAGCCGAGCCAAGCCGACAGGTCTCGGGTGCCGCCCGGACGCGCGTCGCCGGCTGGCTGTGGTCGGGCCTGCTGCTCGCGATCCTCGCATTCCTCGTCCTTTATCCCGTCGCCATGCTGCTCTATGGCGCGCTCAGCGGCACCAATCCGGTGGTGGACGGCTTCGATCCCGCCGCGATCTCGCTCGACAATTTCAGCGCCGTCCTGGTCAATCCGAACGTCCATCTGGCGCTCCTCAACACCTTCATCGCCTGCGCCGGCGGCACCGCGATCGCGGTCGCCATCGGCCTCGCCTTCGCCTGGATCGTGGTGCGCACCAACACGCCCTGGAAGGGACTGATCGCCACCGCAGGCCTGCTGCCGCTCTTCGTGCCGCCGCTCGTGGCCGGAGTCGCCTGGACCATCCTGGGATCGCCGCGCACCGGGCTCCTCAATGCCGCGCTGGCCGGGCTCGGCCTGTCCTGGCGCGTCAACTTCTATTCCATGCCGGGCATGATCGCCGTCTTCGGCATGTATTACGCGCCCTATGTCTACATGTTCACCGCGGCGGCGCTCAGGAACATGGATCCCGCCCTCGAGGAGGCGGCGGAGGTCGCGGGCGCGAGCGCGCTGCGCACGCTCCTCACCGTCACCTTCCCGCTGATCGCGCCGGCGATCATCTCGGGCATGCTGCTGTCCTTCATCGTCATGCTCGGCATCTATGGCATTCCCGCGGTGCTCGGCACGCCCGCCAACATCTCGGTGCTGACCACCTACATCTTCAATCTCACGGCCTGGTCGCCGCCGCTCTACAGCACCGCCGCCGCCGTGGCGATCATCCTGATGGCCTTCACCGCCGCCCTGGTGGTGCTGCAGCAGCGGGTGCTGTCGGGGCGCAGCTTCATCACCGTCGCCGGCAAGGCCTTCCGCCCGCGCGCCCTCAATCTCGGGCGCTGGCGCTACGTCACGCTGGCGCTGGCGATCGTCTATCTCTTCATCGTCGTCGTGCTGCCCGGCGCGGCGCTGCTCATCGCCGCCTTCCGCAAGTTCCTGTTCATCCGCGGGCTCGCCGGCCTGGTCGACACGCGCCAATACGGATGGCAGCATTTCAACCACCTGTTCGCGAACCCGCTCACGCTGCGCTCGATCGTCAACACCATGGAGGTCGGGCTGGTGACGGCGCTGCTCGGCGGCGTGCTCGCCTTCGCCATCGGCTACACCGTCAACCGCACCCAGGCGCCCGGCCGCAAGGCGGTCGAGATCATCGCCACCCTGCCGGTGGCCATTCCGGGCCTCGTCGTCGGCGTGGCCTATCTCTGGGCCTGGGTCGGGCTGCCGGGCGGGCTTTACGGTACGATCTGGATCCTGGCGCTCGCCTTCATCGCCCGCTTCATCCCGGACACGGTCCGGGCGCTCTCCACGTCGCTGATGCAGATCCACCGGGAGCTCGAGGAGGCGGCCTGGGTCTGCGGGCGGGGGACGCTGTCGGCCATCGGCACGGTCGTGCTGCCGCTGGCGCGGCCGGGCGTGATCGCCGCCGTGACCTTGCTCTTCATCCTGGCGATCCGCGAGCTTGGCTCGTCGCTCTTCCTCTACAGCAGCGAGTCGATGGTGATGGCCGTGCTGCTGCTGGACTATTACAATCAGAACATAAACATAACCGCCGCCTTCAGCGTGGTTCAGACGGTGCTGCTCGCGGTCCTGATCGGTTTCGCCCAGTGGTTGTCGAAGGGCGCCGCCGACACCGGGGTCGGGCGCGCCGGATAGAAAGCCACGGAAGAAGGCGGTCACCAGCAACGGGAGGAAACATGCGCATGGATCAGCGGAGAACATCGCGGCGCGCCGTCGTGGCCGGCGGGCTCGGCACGATCATCGTGCTCGCCGCCGGCGGGCCCGGCCGGGCGGCGGACAACCCCTTCGGCCCGCCCGAACTCATCGAGGCCGCGAAGAAGGAAGGGACGCTCGTCTACTACACCGCCAATTTCGCCGAGGTGGAGCGCGAGGTCATCACCGCCTTCAACAAGCGCTTCCCCTTCATCAAGGTCGAGATGGTGCGCGCCCCGGGCGGCCAGCTCATCACCCGCGTCAAGACCGAGGCGGCCGCCGGCAAGCTCGCCGCCGACATCGTCGACCACTCCGACCGCGGGCTCATGCTC
>DASVOY010000029.1:0-3932 GCA_036383115.1 Allostellaceae bacterium | reverse complement strand
CGAGACGCCATTCGACGTGGAGCGCCCACGATCCGAGCGGACGCCACCTTCCTGCTTCGCCGCGCATGCCGGCGAGCCGCGGCACGATCTCGCGCATGCGCAGCGCGAGTAGCCGCCGGTACCAGGCCAGCCATTCGGCATGGGGCCGCCGCTCCGGCGCCTTCCAGTCGAGGACCGCGCTGAAGAAGGTGGCAGGGTCGCAGGGATCGGGAATACGCTCGCGCGCCTTCTCGTCGCGGAATTCCGGGAACTTGGCGAATTCGCGCCGGCGCCCCTCGCGCACCTTGTCGGCCAGATCCGGGCCGAAATCGCAGAAGAACGGGAAGGGCTGATCGGAGCCCCATTCCTCACCCATGAAGATCATCGGGATCTGCGGGCTCAGCAGGTAGACCGTCGCCGCAACGCGGATTGCCTCGGGCTTGGCGAGACGCGTCAGCCGCGTGCCGAAGGCGTTGTTGCCGACCTGGTCGTGATTCTGGATGAAGTCGACGAAGCATGTGGGCGGGAGATGCGCCGAGGGCTCGCCGCGCCGCTCGCCACGATACGTCGATTGCTCGCCCTGATAGGCATAACCCTCGGCCAGCGCGCGGCCGAGCCGCTCGACTGGCGCGTCGGCATAATCGGCGTAGTAGCCCGCGCTTTCGCCGGTCGTAACAACGCGCAGGCAATGATGCACGTCGTCGTTCCATTGCGCGGTAAAGAGACCTTGCCCCAGCCAGCGCGCCTCGTTCTTGTCGTTCTCCAGCACGAGATGGACGGCGCGCTCGCCCTTGAAGCGGGCGCGCACCGTCTCGGCGATCTCGGCGAGGATGGGACGCATGCTGTCATCACGAATGGCGTGGACGGCGTCGAAGCGCAACCCGTCGAAACGGAACTCCTCGAGCCAGTAGAGCGCGTTCTCGACATAGAAGCCACGCACCGGGCGAGCGTTCTTGCCGTCGAAATTGATCGCGGCGCCCCAGGGCGTGTGATGGCGCTCGGTGAAGAAACCCGGTGCGTAGACGTGGAGGTAATTGCCCTCGGGGCCGAAATGGTTGTAGACGACATCGAGGAAGACGGCGAGGCCGCGCGAATGCGCGGCATCGACAAGCCGCTTCAGATCTTCGGGCCGTCCATAGCGCGAGTCTGGTGCAAACAGCAGCACACCGTCATATCCCCAATTGCGCTTTCCCGGAAAATCCGCGACGGGCATCAGCTCGAGCGCCGTCACGCCCAGACGCGACAGGTGATCAAGATGACGCTCGACGCCGGCGAAGTCGCCATGCTCGGAGAAAGTGCCGGTGTGGAGCTCGTAGAGCACGATCTCCTCCCAGGGCCGACCGCGCCATTGGGCATCGTTCCACTCGTAAGCCTCGGGATCGATGACCTCGCTCGGCCCGTGCACGTCCTCGGGCTGATAACGCGAGGCGGGATCGGGCACCGCTTGGCCGTCGACGACGTAGCGGTAGCGGCTGCCGGCACGCGCCGCGGCCGTGGTCAGCTCGAACCAGCCCCCGCCGGCCCGACCCATCGGCAGCTCGCCGGGATCTTCGAGGCGCAACACCACCGATTCCGCTTTCGGAGCCCACAGGCGGAAGCGCACGCCCCTCTCGACCAGCTCGGCGCCGAAAGGCAGCTCATGGTGGCGTCTCATCCTCATCCCCTGATGGTTCAGGCTCGACCGGCGGCGGCACCAGCGTCACCGGCAGCGGCGAGGAGGGCGGCTCCTCGGGGCGGACCAAGCCGGTCGGCGCGGGCGCCGGCTTCTCCGGCGCGCGGTTGATGAAGAGCGCGAAAGACCGCGCCTTGAGGGGAAACACCTCGCCCGCGGAAAAGAGCCGGCCGTTCGCGCCGCTGCCGCTCGGCAGGGAGGTGTCGACCAGCGGCTCCCAGGCCATGTTCACGGGGAGCTCGGGAATGCGGAACTCGAGGTCCTGGTGCCAAGCGTTGAGCATGACGAGGAAGCTCTCGTCGATGTCGCGCTGGCCGCCCGGCGTATAGAACTCGCCCGCTGCGCCGCCGAGCACGTAGCCGAAGCAATGCGCCGTTGGGTTGTTCCAGTCCTCGACCGTCGCTTCGCGCCCGTCCGGCGTCAGCCAGGTGATGTCCTTGAGACCCGCCTCCGACACCGCTTCGCCGCGGAAGAAGCGCGGCCGCGAGAACACGCGATGGCGGCGCCGCAGATTGACCAGGTAGCGCACGAACTCCCGGAGCCGCTCATCCTCTGCGCGGATGCCTTCCCAGTCGATCCAGGAGATCTCGTTGTCCTGGGCATAGGCGTTGTTGTTGCCCTGCTGGGTGCGGCCGATCTCGTCGCCAGCGAGCAGCATCGGCGTGCCCAGCGACACCAGCAGCGTGGCCATGAAGTTGCGCTTCTGCTGATCGCGCAACGCGATGATCTCGGGATCGTTGGTCCCGCCCTCGGCGCCCGAGTTCCAGCTGTAATTGGCGTTGTGGCCGTCGCGATTGTTCTCGGCGTTGGCCTCGTTGTGCTTGTCGTTGTAACTGACAAGGTCATTGAGGGTGAACCCGTCATGGGCGGTGACGAAGTTGACGCTCGCCCAGGGTCGGCGCCCCTTGTAGCCGAAGATGTCCGAGGAGCCGGTCAGGCGCGAAGCCAGGTCGGCGATGACGCCCTGGTCGCCTTTCCAGAAACGGCGCACGGTATCGCGATATTGCGCGTTCCACTCGGCCCAGCCCGGTGGGAAGTTGCCGAGCTGATAGCCGTTGGGCCCGACGTCCCAGGGCTCGGCGAGGAGCTTCACCTGCGACAGCACGGGATCCTGGCCCACGGCGCAGAAAAAGGGGCTGTCGCGGCGATATTCGCCGTGCCAACGCCCGAGCGTCGGCGCCAGATCGAAGCGGAAGCCGTCGACATGCATCTCGCTCACCCAGTAGCGCAAGCTGTCCATGACCAGCTGCAGTACGCGCGGATGGTCGAGATTGACCGTATTGCCGGTGCCCGTGTAGTCCGTGTAGAAGCGCTTGTCGGGCTCGAGCCGGTAATAGGAAGCGTTGTCGATGCCGCGGAAGCACAGCGTCGGCCCCATGTGATTGCCTTCGCCGGTGTGGTTGTAGACCACGTCGAGAATGACCTCGATCCCGGCATCGTGCAGCCGCTTGACCGCCGTCTTGACATCCGAGATGACGCCGTTGGAGAGGAAGCGCGGGTCGGGCGCGAAGAAGCCGATGGTGTTGTAGCCCCAGTAATTGGCGAGCCCGCTCTGCACCAGGTGACGGTCGTCGACGAAGGTCTGCACCGGCAACAGCTCGACGGCGGTGACGCCGAGCTGCACCAGGTAGTCGATCACCGGCGGCGAGGCGAGGCCGGCGAAAGTGCCGCGCCGCGACGGGTCGATGCCGGGATGCCGCATGGTCATGCCGCGCACGTGCAGCTCGAGGATGATCGTTTCCTCCCAGGGCGTATGCAGCCGGCGATCCTCGTCCCAGGTGAAGGCGGTGTCGACGACGCGGCACTTCGGCATGAGCCGCGCATTGTCGCGGCGGTCGAAGGAGAGATCCTCGCGCGGGCTGCCGACGCGATAGCCGAAATGCGCGTCGCTCCAGCGGATGGTGCCGTGAAGCGCCTTGGCGTAGGGATCGAGCAGCAGCTTGTTGGGATTGAAGCGATGGCCGTCCTGCGGCCGGTAAGGCCCGTGGACGCGGTAACCGTAGAGCAGGTTGGGCCGCGCGTCCGGCAGATAGCCATGCCAAACCTGGTCGGTGTATTCCGGCAGCCGTATCCGCGCCACCTCATGGTGGCCGGTTGCGTCGAAAAGACAGAGCTCGACCGCCTCGGCATTCTCGGAGAAGAGCGCGAAATTGACGCCCTTGCCGTCCCAGGTGGCACCGAGCGGATAAGGCTTGCCCGGCCACACTTCGGCGCGCAGCTGCATCAGCCGCTCCCGTCCTCATGGGTGAAGATGAGGGTCGCGAGGGGCGGTAAGGTCAGC
>DASVOY010000028.1:0-4124 GCA_036383115.1 Allostellaceae bacterium | reverse complement strand
AGGTGTCGCGCGAGAAGAAGAAGCTCGTTCTCTTCTCCGGCCCGGCGAGCTCCGACATCACCGGCATCAAATGCTCGCCCTATGCCGCGCACTGGACCTACGACACCTATGCGCTTGCGCATGGTACCGGCGCCGAGGTGGTGAAGCAGGGCGGCAATACCTGGTTCTTCATCACCGCCGATTACGCCTTCGGCTATGCCCTCCAGCGCGACACCACCGCGGTGATCGAGGCAGCCGGCGGCAAGGTGCTGGGCGACGTCAAGGTGCCGCTCAACACCGCCGACTTCTCGTCCTTCCTGCTCCAGGCACAGGCCTCCAAGGCGAGGGTCATCGGCCTTGCCAACGCCGGCGGCGACACCATGAACTCGATCAAGCAGGGCGCCGAGTTCGGCATCACCGAGGGCGGGCAGAAGTTCGCTGCGCTCCTCATGTTCATCAGCGACGTGCACAGCCTGGGCCTCAAGGCCGCGCAGGGGCTGCAGTTCACCTCGGCCTTCTACTGGGACATGAACGACGAGACGCGGGCCTGGTCGAAGCGCTATTTCGAGCGGATGCACAGCATGCCGACGATGAACCATGCGGGCACCTACAGCGCCGTACACCACTACCTCAACGCCGTGAAGGCGCTCGGCACCAAGGACCCGGACAAGGTCATGGCCAAGATGCGCGAGACGCCGATCAACGACTTCATGACCAGGAACGGCACGCTCAGGATCGACGGCCGCGTCGTGCGCGATATGTATCTGCTCGAGGTCAAGAAGCCGGAGGAGTCACACTATCCCTGGGACTATCTCAAGGTCGTGCAGACGATCCCCGGCGACAAGGCCTTCCGGCCGCTCGACCAGGGCGGATGCCCGCTCGTCAAGAAGGCGGCGGCGCAATAGGAACGATGCCGGGCCGTGTCAGGGCGTGACCACGGAGGGCACGCCGCAATTCCGACGCACGCCATCATCGAGCTCGCGACGCAGCTCGAGATTCGTCAGGGGCTCATACCCGGTCAGCTCCAACGCCCCTGCCGACGGCCCGGCCAGGGCGAGCGTCGCCGCGCAGAGCGGGATCTTGAAGGCGAGCAGGAAAGGCGTGCTGATGGTGCTGACGACGGCTCCTGCTGCGCCGTCGTCCACAGGGGGACCGTTCGAGCAGGCGGCGAGCGAGAGGCTCAGCGCGGCGGCGAGATATTTGAGCTGCATCGGCGGTCTCCCCCTCGGCAGAATGTGCGCAAGAACGGGCCGGGCGCTCCTCGGCTCCTACGGTTTTGCCGCATTGCGCGCGTTCTGGCAATGAGCAACGCATTCCGCGACACCGTCGGCGCGGGGCGGTAGAATGCCGGCGCCATGATGATTGCCGGGCTCTTCCTCCATATCCTCGCCGCCGTGATCTGGGTCGGCGGCATGTTCTTCGCCCATCAGATGCTGCGCCCCGCGGCGGCTGCGCTCGATCCGCCGCAGCGCCTGCCGCTCTGGCAACGCGTCTTCGCGCGCTTCTTTCCCGTGGTCTGGGTCAGCATCGCGGCGCTGCTCGTGAGCGGCTACGGCATGGTGATCTGGGGCTTCGGCGGCTTCGGCAACATCGGCATCCACATCCACCTGATGCAGGGCATCGGCATCGTCATGATGCTTGCCTTCGCGCATCTCTATTTCGCGCCCTGGCAGCGCTTTCGCCGCGCGGTCGATGCGAGGGATTTCACTAACGCCGCCGCGCAGCTCAACCAGATCCGCCGCATCGTCGGCTTCAATCTCGTGCTCGGGCTGATCGTGGTGGTGGTCGGCGCGACCGGGCGCTACTGGGGTTAGATCCGACATGCTCGAGCTTTACGATCTCGCCGGGGCCGAGGAGGATCGGCGCTTCAGCCCCTTCTGCTGGCGGGCGCGCCTGGCGCTGGCCCACAAAGGCCTGCCGGTCAAGACCATCCCCTGGCGCTTCACCGAGAAGGATCGCATCGCGCCCTCGGGCCAGCGGAGGGTGCCGGTGCTGGTCGACCGGGGACGGTGGATCGCCGATTCCTGGGCGATCGCCTCCCATCTCGAGGATGCCTATCCTGACCGTCCCTCGCTGTTCGGCGGCGCGGCTGGCCGCGTGCTCAGCCGCTTCTACAACAACTGGGCCGATACGGTGCTGAACGCCGGGCTCATCCGCCTGACCGTCCTCGACATCTGGCGCCACGTCCATGACAAGGACAGGGACTATTTCCGCCGCTCGCGCGAGGAGCGCTTTGGACAGAGCCTTGAGGCGGTCGTCGCCGATCGCGACGAGCGGTTGACCGCCTTCCGCCAGAGCCTGACGCCGCTGCGCCTGACCCTCCAGGCGCAGCCCTTCCTCGGCGGCGATCACCCGCTCTATGCCGACTACATCGTCTTCGGCGGCTTCCAGTGGGTGCGCTGCATCAGCGATGTCCCGGTGCTGACGCCCGACGACCCGGTCGCCGCCTGGCGCAGCCGCATGCTCGGCCTCTTCGGTGGCCTCGCGGGCAAGGCCAAGGGCTATCCGGTCTGACCGCGCGGCCCCACGGGCCGCTACTTCCGTACTTCGCTGACCTGCAGGATCGGCACGATCTTGGTGTAGTTGATGGTGTCGGCCGCGATCGCCGCCGCGTGCGGGGCGAAGGCGGCCTGGAATGCCTGCATGGTGTCGAAGGTCATCTGGGTGATGACGAGAAAGCTCGGCAGCGCGTCCGGCGTGGCGCCGGTCAGGCCCTGTTCCACCGTGATGCTCTTGCACGCCTTGCCGAGCTTCTGCTGCACCATGGGTAGGTGCTTGTTGAGATAGTAGTTCATGTCGAACAAAGTGCTCCCGCCGCCTTGCGGGTAAAAGACGCTGACCTTTATCATTCTCCCCTCGCCACTCGCAGTCGGTCGGCGGGGCGCTTCTGCGCACAAGAGGCCGTTCAGCCGGCTGATCTTCTCCCGCCGTCTTCCTATCGTATCAGGCAAACCTTCGACATGCTCGCGCTCTCTGCAGGCGCTTTCTGCTCCGCCTGCGAGAGATCGGTGAGGTTGCTGCGCCGGTACTGAGCATCGCTCTGCCGGCGCTGCTCGCGGAGCGCCGAGAGCGCCACCTCCATCTGCGCCGCCGCATCGCCTCGGCGCGGCTACGCCGCGATCTCGCTGATCTGGATCTGCGGCTGGGCCTTGGTGTAGTTAGGGATGTCGGCCATGAGCAGCTTGGCGTGCGGCCCGAATGCCGCCTGGAAGGCATCGACGGAATCGAAGGTCATGTGGAACATGGCGACGAAGCCGGGCGGCGTGCCGGGCTGTCCGCCGGCGAGGCCCTTGTCGATCGCGACCGCCTTCAGCGCCTTGCCGAGCTTCTCGCGCACCAGTGGCACGTGCTTGGCGAGGTAGTAGTCCCAGTCGAACTTGCCGCTCTGCGGATAAAGCACGCTTACTCGGATCATCTTTTCCTCCCCTCGCTTATCCGAGGGCGAGGATGACATGCGGCCAGGAGGGCAGCAAGCCGCCGTTGTCGGCCGGAGGTGCCATTCCCTTGTCACACGCCGGCCCTTATCATGCCGCGATTTCGTAAGGGGGTGGCCATGGCATTTTGGACTCGATTGTTTGGGCAAGTTGCGGCACTTGCTTTGGCGCTCGCCGTAGCGGCCGTAGCCCAGACCGCGCCGCGCACGCCGCCGCGCGATCTCGCGCGGATCGAGCACATCGTCGTGATCTATCTCGAGAATCACAGCTTCGACAACCTGTTCGGGAAGTTTCCCGGCGCCGATGGCCTGGCCAGGGCAGGGAAGCGGTCAATCCAGGTCGGCCGGGACGGCCAGCCCTACAAGACGCTGCCGCCGGTCCTCGATCCGGCCAAGAATCCCCCGCAGCCCGACCCCCGCTTCCCGGCCGAGCTGCCGAACGGGCCGTTCCCGATCGACAAGTACGTTTCGCTCGACGCGAAGACGCCCGATCTCGTCCACCGCTTCTACCAGCAGCAGCTGCAGATCGACGGCGGCAAGATGGACAAGTTCGTTGCCTATACCAATGCCGGCGGGCTGGTGATGGGCTACCAGGACGGGGGCAAGCTCGCGCTGTGGAAGTATGCGCAGCAATTCACGCTCGCCGATCATTTCTTCCATGCCGCCTTGGGCGGTTCCTTCCTCAATCATTTCTGGACGGTCTGCGCCTGTA
>DASVOY010000027.1:0-2178 GCA_036383115.1 Allostellaceae bacterium | reverse complement strand
GGAGGGCGAGGTCCATGCCGGCGCCGGTGGCGGCGCCGTTCAGCGCGGCGATCACCGGCTTGTCCATGGCCTCGAGCGCCAAGGGAATGCGATGCACATGGGCCATGAGCTCGCTCTTGCGCTCGAGCGGCGTGCGGTCCTTGCGCTCGCCCATGCCCTGGATGTCGCCGCCGCTGCAGAACGCCTTGCCGGCGCCGGTGACGATGACGACGTGGACGGCGGCGTCGCGCTGCGCCTCGATGAGCGCGTCCGCCCAGGCGTCCGTCATCTCCCAGGTGAAAGCGTTCATCCGCTCCGGCCGGTTCAAGGTGATGGTGGCGATCCGGTCGGCGACGTCGTACTTGATGCTGTCGGTCATGGGTCCTCGCGAAGGGTTGGCGGGCGCGGAGGCGCTGCCTTGCTCATGCTTCGAGACGCGCTTCGCGCTCCTCAGCATGAGGTATCCAGTTTTGTCCTCATCCTGAGGAGCCGCCGCAGGCGGCGTCTCGAAGGATGAGTCGGGCAGCGGCACCGCCGTGCCTTTGTCTGCCGGGGTGCGGGCTCTCGCGGTTGCACCCTTCGACAAGGGCTCAGGGGCAACCGCTGGCGCCCGCCGGCGATCACGCTTCGCGTGACGCCGTCAGCAGCGGCCAGAGGGCGTCGGCGCCTTTCGCGGCGGCGAGGCGGCCGAGCTCGATCGACCATTCGCTCTCGACGCCGAACTCGTCGCGCCATGACCACAGCCGCCGCGTCAGGTGATGGAGGCGATGCTCGTGGGTGAAGCCGATGGCGCCATGCACCTGGTGCGCGATCTCCGCCACCTTGCCCGCGGCCTCGCCGATCCGGCTCTTCGCCACCGCGACGAAGAAGGCGAGATCGCCCTTGCCCGCCGCCGCCTCGACTGCAGCATCGGCGATGACGCCGGAGGCCGCGACGTTCTCGGCGAGAATCGAGAGCTGCTGCTGGATCGCCTGGAACTTGCCGATGGGCCGGCCGAACTGGACGCGGTCGTTGGCATATTGCACGGAAAGCTTCAGCACCTCGTCGAGCGCGCCCGCGCTCATGACGCAGCGCGTGAGCGCGCCCAGGCGATAGACGAGCGCGGCATCGACCCCCGCCGGCGCGGGCCTCGCCTCGACCACGGCATCGATGGAGATATCGTCGCGCGGCTCGCCGGCGAGGCTCTCGCCCGCGCGGATGTCGGCCTGCCGCGGCGGGATCAGCGCCACCTGCCCTTCGGCGCAGACGACGATGCCCGCCGCCGCCTGGGCCCAGGGGACGCCGGCGGCACGGCCGGAGATCCGCGCGCCCTTGCCGTCGCGCTTGACGGTGAATGTGCTTTGGCGGTCGACCGGCGCGATGGTGAGCGGCCCCTCGGGCGCGTCGATGCCGGCGCCCGCGAGCAGCCAGCGCGCCAGCATGCTCTCGGCGAGCGGGATCGGCGCCGCGCGCCTGCCCGCCTCGCGCAGGATCGCCGCGGCATCGCTTATGCCGGAGAGGTCGCCCGGCGCCTCCGCGACCGCCGCGAGCGCATCGGGAAATCCCGCCTCGGCGGCGGCGTCCCACAGCTCGACCGGCCAGGTGCCGGCCTCGGCGGCGTTCACCACGGCGGGCGGGACGAGGTCGGCGAAGAGCCGCGCCGCGCTGTCGCGGACGAGGTTGTCGCTCATCGGAGGCCCAGCCCGCGCGCGACGATGCCGCGCAGGATCTCGCGCGTGCCGCCGCGGATGGTGAAGGAGGGCGCGTTGAGCACGCCCGCCGCAAGCGCCTCCTCCATGAGGTCGGCGCGGTTGGGCGAGCGGCCGCGCCTCGCCACCAGGCGCACGATCTCGGGAATCTCCTTCTCGAGGTTGGTGCCGAGGTCCTTCACCACCGCGGCCTCGAGGTTCACCACCTCGCCCTTCTGCAGCATGCCCGCGACCGAGAGCGACATGCGCCGGAGCGTGGCGAGCTGCGCCACGAAGCGCCCGATCGCCTCGGCCTCGCGCTCGTCGGGGTCGGAGCCGGCGCGGCGCAGGAACTCGATCAGGAGGCGGAAGGTGGAGAGGAAGCGCTCCGGGCCGCTGCGCTCGTAGGCGAGCTCGCTGGTCGCCTGCTTCCAGGCGCCGTCGATCTCGCCGAGCACGTGATCGTCCGGAATGAAGGCGTCCTCGAACACGACCTCGTTGAAATCGTGCTGGCCGCTCATCTGGTACACCG
>DASVOY010000026.1:0-7304 GCA_036383115.1 Allostellaceae bacterium | reverse complement strand
GAGCGCTTCCCCGAGGTGCAGCCGGTGCGCGACATCGTCGACTTTATCCGCGCCAGCAATTCGCGCGGCCTGGTCCAGCCCAAGGCGAATGGCGCCTAAGCTCGGCATCCTCGCCGGCGCCGGCGAGCTGCCCCTGCGCCTCGCCGAAGCCTGCCGCGCCGCCGGCCGTCCCGTCTTCGTCCTCGCCTTCGAGGGCTCGTTCGATCCGGCGGCCATGCCGGGCTTGCCGCATGCATGGGTCAGGCTTGGCGCAGCGGGCGAGGCGCTGCGGCTCTTGCGCGAGAACGGCGTCGAGGAGCTGGTGCTGGCTGGCGGCGTCAA
Organism: Allostellaceae bacterium; assembly: GCA_036383115.1. Taxonomy (GTDB): domain Bacteria; phylum Pseudomonadota; class Alphaproteobacteria; order ATCC43930; family CGMCC-115725; genus DAHUYF01. Next base: position 6,983 of record DASVOY010000026.1, on the reverse strand, counting down.
GCGCCCCTCGCTGCTGTCGCTGCGGCCGGACTGGCATGCGGCGAAGGTCCTCGCGCGCGTCGGCTACCGCGCGCTCGGCGACGACGGCTTGCTGAAGGCGGTGATCCGCGAGCTCGAGGGCGAGGGGTTCCGCGTCATCGGCGCTGACGCCATCCTCGGCTCGGCGCTGGCGCCCTTGGGGCCGCTCGGGCGCCACGCCCCCGACGCACAGGCCGAAGACGACATCGCGCTCGGCTTGCGCATCGTGCGCGCGCTGGGCGCGCTCGACATCGGCCAGGCCGCGGTGGTGCAGCAGGGGCTGGTGCTGGGGGTCGAGGCGATCGAGGGCACCGATGCGCTCATCGCCCGCTGCGCGCCCTTGCGCCGCGAGGGGCCGGGCGGCGTGCTGGTCAAGGCGGCGAAGCCGGGGCAGGAGCGCCGCGCCGACCTGCCGACGATCGGTCTGCGCACCGTCGAAGGCGCGGCCCGCGCTGGCTTGCGCGGCATCGCCGTCGAAGCCGGAGGGACGCTGCTCATCGATCCCGGCGCGCTCGCCGCTGCCGCCGACCGCGCCGGCCTCTTCGTCGTCGGCGTGGCGCCGCCGTGACCGGCGAGGCGCCGCTCATCTACATCATCGCCGGCGAGCCTTCGGGCGACGCGCTCGGCGGGCGGCTCATGGCGGCGCTCAAGGAGCGGACCCAGGGCGCCGTGCGCTTCGCCGGCATCGGCGGCGAGCGCATGGCGGAGCAGGGGCTCGTGAGCTTGGTGCCGCTGCATGAGCTGGCGATCATGGGGGTGGCCGAGGTGCTGCCGCGGGCGCGGCGCATCCTCCGCCGCGTCGCCGAGACGGTCGCCGAGATCCGACGGCTGCGGCCGGCGGCGGTGGTGACCATCGACAGCTCCGGCTTCACCTGGCGCGTCGCGCAGCGGCTGCGCCGGCAGGGCGAGCGCCTGCCGCTCATCCATTACGTGGCGCCGATGGTGTGGGCGTGGCGCGGCGGTCGGGCGCGGCGCATGGCGCGGTGGTACGACCATCTCCTGGTGCTGCTGCCCTTCGAGCCGCCCTATTTCACGGCGGTGGGACTGGCCTGCTCCTATGTCGGCCATCCCGTGGTCGAGAGCGGGGCCGATCGTGGCGATGGTGCCGCCTTCCGCCGCCGCCACGGCATCCCACCCGACGGGATGCTGCTCGCGGTGCTGCTGGGCAGCCGGCGCGGCGAGGTCGCGCGACTCCTGCCGCCCTTTGCCGGCGCGGTCGCCTGGCTCGCCCAGCGCCATCCCGGTCTACGCGTCGTAGTGCCGACCACGGCGACGGTGGCCGAGGCGGTGAGCGAGGCGGTGAGGAGCTGGCCCGTCCCGGCCATCGTCGTCCGCGGCGAGACCGAGAAATACGATGCCTTCGCCGCCAGCGACGCTGCGCTTGCTGCCTCCGGCACGGTGGCGCTCGAGCTCGCCATGGCCAGGCTGCCGGCGGTTGTCGCCTATCGCGTCAGCGGGTTGACCGCCTGGCTGGTGGGACGCATGGTCAAGGTCAAGTACATGCACCTGCTCAACCTCATCCTGGATCACGCCGTCGTGCCCGAGCTCCGCCAGCAGGACGTGAACCCCGAGCGCCTCGGCCGCGAGATCGAGCGGCTGCTGACCGACCCCGCCGCCAGGGAGGAGCAGGTGGCCCAGTGCCAGGAGGCACTGCAGCGTCTTGGCCTCGGCGAGCTGTCGCCGAGCCGGCGCGCCGCGGACGAGGTGCTGGCGGTGATCGCCCGACATGGGCATGATCGGAACCAGACCGCCGCCTGATTACGGAGGAATCCATGGCTACCATGCCAGACACCAAGACCATCGCCAGCGCCGGCATCGGCAAGGCACGCATGCTGCACACCATGCTCCGCGTCTTCGACCTCAAGAAGTCGCTCGATTTCTACACGCGGCTCCTCGACATGCAGGTGCTGCGCCAGCGCGAGGTGCCGGAGGGCCGCTACACCCTTGCCTTCGTGGGCTATGGCGACGAGGCCAGCAGCACGGTGATCGAACTCACCCACAACTGGGACCAGAAGGAGCCTTACGCCCTCGGCACCGCCTTCGGCCATCTCGCCATCGGCGTCTCCGACGTCTATGCCACCTGCGAGGAGCTCGGCAAGGCAGGGGTGAAGATCACCCGCCCGCCCGGCCCGGTGAAGTTCGGCACCACCGTCATCGCCTTCATCGAGGACCCCGACGGCTACAAGATCGAGCTCATCCAACGTGGGTGACGAGGCGGGTGCGCCGCGTCTCAAGCTCGAGATCGAGGAGCGCGGCGCCGCCGGGTGCATCGCCCGTCTCACCGTCGATCATCCGGGGAAGCTCAACATCCTCAACCGCGCGCTCATGGCCGAGCTCGGCGACAAGCTCGCGATGCTCGCTGGCGACGAGCGCTTGCGCGCGGTGGTGCTGACCGGCGCGGGCGAGCGCGCCTTCATCGGCGGCGCCGACATTCGCGACATGGCGGCGCTCGACCAGAGGAGCGCGCGCGACTTCATCACGCTCCTGCACCGCGCCTGCGATGCGGCGCGGCGCCTGCCGGTGCCGGTGATCGCGCGCATTCGGGGCTACGCGCTGGGCGCCGGGCTCGAGGTGGCGGCGTCCTGCGACCTGCGCATCGCGGAGGAGGGCGCGCGCTTCGGCATGCCCGAGGTCAAGGTCGGCATCCCCTCGGTGATCGAGGCGGCGCTCCTGCCCTCGCTCATCGGCTGGGGCCGAACGCGCCGCCTGCTCTTCACCGGCGAGACCATCGACGCGCGTGAGGCCGAGCGCTGGGGCTTCGTCGAGTGGTGCGTGTCCAACGCCGCGCTTGACGGCGTGGTCGAGGAGGTGCTCGACGCCATCCTCGCCTCCGGCCCGGAGGCGATCCGCCTGCAGAAAGCGCTCATCCGCGAATGGGAGGAGCTGCCACCGTCGCAGGCGATCGCGCGTGGGATCACGCGGTTTGCCGAGGCTTTCGCGACCGACGAGCCGAAGCGCATGATGGCTGCATTCCTGGCGAATGCGGCGAGAAAAAGAGCGGCGAGCCGTGGCGAATGAGGTGCGATGGCCCCCGCTTGCGCGGGGGTGATAGACCGTGTTTCCGTCTGCCTGGATCGGCTCTGGCGAGATCGACTGGGCGCGCCATTTGCGCCCCTGTTCGTTTGCGCCCGCCGCGTTTCAGCGCCGCTGCTCGACCGGCACGTAATGGCGGAGCGTCGGGCCAGTGTAGAGCTGGCGCGGGCGGCCGATCTTCTGGTTGGGGTCCTCGATCATCTCGTTCCACTGCGCCACCCAGCCCACGGTGCGGGCGATGGCGAAAAGCACCGTGAACATCGAGGTCGGGAAGCCCATGGCGCGCAGGATGATGCCGGAATAGAAGTCGACGTTGGGATAGAGCTTCTTCTCGACGAAATAATCGTCGTTGAGCGCGATCTTCTCCAGCTCCATGGCGAGGTCGAGGAGCGGCTCGTCGCGCACGCCCAGCTCGTCGAGCACCGCGTGGCACGCCTTGCGCAGCACCGCCGCGCGCGGGTCGTAGTTCTTGTAGACGCGATGGCCGAAGCCCATCAGGCGGAAATTATCGTTCTTGTCCTTGGCGCGCGCGATGAATTCGGGCACCCGCTTCTTGTCGCCGATCTGGTTCAGCATCTTCAGCACGGCTTCGTTGGCGCCGCCATGCGCCGGGCCCCACAGCGAGGCGATGCCCGCGGCAATGCAGGCGAAGGGATTGGCGCCCGATGAGCCGGCCATCCGCACCGTCGAGGTCGAGGCGTTCTGCTCGTGGTCGGCGTGCAGGATGAAGATCAGGTCCATGGCGCGCGCCAGCACCGGATTGACCTTGTACTCCTCGCACGGGACCGCAAAGGCCATGTGCAGGAAGTCCTCGGCGTATTTGAGCTCGTTGCGCGGATAGATGAAGGGCTGGCCGAGCGAGTACTTGTAGGCCATCGCCGCCATGGTCGGCATCTTGGCGATGAGGCGGTAGCTGGCCACGACGCGCTGGCGCGCGTCGGTGATGTCGGTCGAATCGTGATAGAAAGCCGAGAGCGCGCCGACCACGCCGCACATCACCGCCATCGGATGCGCGTCGCGCCGGAAGCCGCGATAGAACGTCGTCAGCTGTTCATGCACCATGGTGTGCATGGTGATGTCGCGCTCGAATTTCTTCTTCTCGGCGGCGCTCGGCAGCTCGCCGTTGAGTAGGAGATAAGAGACCTCCATGAAGTCGCTGTGCTCGGCGAGTTCCTGGATGGGATAGCCGCGATAGAGGAGCTCGCCCTTGTCACCGTCGATGTAGGTGATCTTGGACTCGCAGCTCGCCGTGGCGGTGAAGCCGGGGTCGAAGGTGAAATGGCTGAGATCGGGATAGAGGTGCCGGATATCGACGACCTTGGGACCGAGCGTCCCCGACAGCAGCGGCAGCTCGGTCGAGCGGCCGTTGGAATTGTCGGTCAAGGTTACCGTCTCTTTGGCGGCGGGCGCCTTGGCTTTGGCGGTAGCGGTTTTGGTATCCATCGGCGTGCGATCCTCAGCGTTGCGCTGTTGCGCTGCAATATCCCCACTGCACTGCAGCATAGGCCGCCCAGCGTTGCGAATCAAACGCCGGCTGGCGCGTTCGGTGCCATAAAGACCGCGCGAGGACAAGCCAAAAACCGCAGTCCTTTAACCACGCCGCGGGGTCGAGTCGCCAAGCCGGGCGAGGGTCTCGTCGCGGCCTAGAACAGCCATGACCTCGAAGATCGGCGGCGACGAGGTCGATCCCGCGAGCGCCGCGCGCAGCGGTTGGGCGACGGCGCCGAGCTTGACGCCCCGCGCCTCGGTGGAGCGCCGGACCAGCTCCTCGAGCGCTGCCGGTGACCATTCGGCCGAGGCCAGGGCAGGGACGAGATCGGCGAGCGAGCGCCGTGCCGCCTCGTTCAGCAGCGCCTTGGCCTTGTCGTCGAGCGGGATGGGACGGCGTTCGACATAGAAGCGCGCGTTGTCGGCCAGCTCGGCCAAGGTCTTGGCGCGCGGCTTGAGCCCGGGCATCGCGGCGAGCAGGCGCGCCCGCTCCGGCGCATCGAGCGTCCGCGCCAGCGCGCGCTCGAGCCGCGGCGCGACGAGTTCGACCAGCCGGGCGTCGGGCGCCTCGCGCAAATAATGCCCGTTGAGGTTGGCGAGCTTGGCAAAGTCGAAGCGCGCCGCGGAGCGACCGACGGCATCGATGTCGAACCACTCGATCGCCTGCGCGGTCGGGATGATCTCGGCGTCGCCATGGCCCCAGCCGAGCCGCAACAGGTAGTTGCGCAGCGCCTCCGGCAAATAGCCCATGTCGCGGTAGGCATCGACGCCGAGCGCGCCATGGCGTTTCGACAGCTTGGCGCCGTCGGGTCCGTGGATCAGCGGCACATGGGCGAATTCCGGCACCTTCCAGCCGAGCGCGCGGTAGATCTGCGTCTGGCGGAAGGCGTTGTTGAGATGGTCGTCGCCGCGGATGACATGGGTGATGCCCATGTCGTGGTCGTCGACGACGACGGAGAGATTGTAAGTCGGCGTGCCGTCCGAGCGCAGGATGATGAGGTCGTCGAGCTGCTCATTGGCGACGGTGACGGCGCCCTGGACGTGATCGTGGATCACGGTCTCGCCGGTCTGCGGCGCCTTCAGGCGGATCGCCGGCTTCACGCGCGGCGGTGCCTCCTTGGGATCGCGGTCGCGCCAGGTGCCGTCATAGCGCACCGGCCTTCCCTCGGCGCGCGCCTTCTCGCGCATCGCCTCGAGCTCGTCGGGCGTGCAGTAGCAGTAATAGGCGTTGCCGCTGGCGAGGAGCTGGCGCGCCACCGCGGCGTGGCGCGGCGCACGCTCGAACTGCATGACGATGTCGCCGTCCCAATTCAGCTCCAGCCAGGAGAGCCCGTCGACGATGGCGTCGACCGCCTCCTTGGTCGAGCGCTGGCGGTCGGTGTCCTCGATGCGCAGCAGAAACCTGCCGCCATGGTGTCTGGCGAAGAGCCAGTTGAACAGCGCCGTGCGGGCACCGCCGATATGGAGGAAGCCGGTGGGCGAGGGGGCGAAGCGGACGACGACGCTCATGATGGGCGCGCTCTCTAGCACATCGGCAAGCGCGCGTCATGGCGGGGCGCAAAAGAGAAAGGGCCGGCGAGTGCCGGCCCTTTCCAGGAAGTCCGCTGCCTTACCTCTTCGCGCCGAAGACGCCGCGGAACGTGGAGCCCGGGCTGAAGCTGCCGATGAATGACCCGGTCGTCTCGCTGGCCGATGGCCCATAGAATTGCCCGTTGAGGCCGTAGGCGATGCGGCAGCCAGTGCAAATCCGGCCCCTGGACGTGCTGTAGGTGGCATCCGCGTTGATCGGCCCCGACGCCGTCTCGCCGGTGGCAAGTACGCCGCTGGTGAATTGCGACTGCATGGCCATGTGGCTGAAATCCGCCTGGAGGGAGATGCCGCCGTCCATGTTGCTCGTGGTGAAGGTCCCAATCGTGCCGATGTACGATCCGTTGTAGGTCGCGGTTCCGCTCGCCGGCATCTGCACCGGACCGCTCTGCCCGCCGGCGTAAAAGCCCTGATTTGCGATCGCGCCGTTGGCCGGATCGATCTGGGCCCAGGCGCCGAAGTCGCTCACGCTGAGGCCGACGGCTCCCGCCATGCGCTGCAGCTCGAAGCTCGGGACGCTGGTTCCGCTCTGCCGGAAGAGCGCGGCCGCGCCGGGCCAGCCGAAGCCTGGCGCAAAGGCCGGCGGCGAGCCGTTCAGCTGAGGCGACAGGTTGGCGCTGGTGCCGCCTTGCTGGAAGGTCCCGGTGTTGTCGCTGTTGATGGTCAGCGTGCCGCCACCCTGCAAGGTGAATGCTTGAGCCGAGCCCGAGTTTGAGGGGCTCGTCTGGGCCGGGTTCGAACCTGGCGAACCGCCGCTCGGGCTCGAGCTGGAGCTGCCGCCATTTCCGCCTCCGCCGCCGCAGGCGGCGAGCATCAGAAGTGCGATCATCGACACTGTCTTCTTCACGAACTACCTC
>DASVOY010000025.1:0-2741 GCA_036383115.1 Allostellaceae bacterium | reverse complement strand
TCCACTCCTCCTGCGCCGCATGTCTGACCGCCCGCGCCAGGGTTCCGCGCCGGTGGGTAGATGCGCGCCGGGCCAGGTACTGGCACAGGGAGAGCAGGTCCGATGGCGCAGTCGAGGCATTTCGCGCAGGCCGGCGCAAGCAACCGCTCCAGCGCCAGGCGGCGGCTCATTGCCACCGCCATTGCGATCATGTCGAGTCTTCCCATGCTTGCCGTGTCGGCGACCGCAGCCGAGCCCGATTATCCCGTCGAACGCGCCGCGATGGTCCGCACGATCGCCACTTATGCCGCAGAGGTGAGCTCGACCATCGGCAGCGATCGCATCGCCCCGGCAGTGCTTGAGACCATGGGCATTGTGCCGCGCCATGAATTCGTGCCGGAAGGCGTGCGACGCCAAGCCTATGCCGATCGTCCGTTGCCCATCGGTTACGGTCAGACCATCTCGCAGCCACTCATCGTTGCCTTGATGACCGACCTTCTGCACGTCGAGCCGAACCATGTCGTGCTGGAGATCGGCACCGGCTCGGGCTATCAGGCCGCCGTCCTCGCGCATCTCGCGCGCCAAGTCTACACGATCGAGATTGTTCCGGGTCTCGCCGATGCCGCCACGCAGCGACTGCAGCGCCTCGGCTATGCGAATGTCGCGACGCGACGCGGCGACGGCTATTACGGCTGGCCGGAAGCGGCGCCGTTCGATAGCATCATCGTCACCGCCGCAGCGAGCCAAATTCCGCCGCCGCTGATCCAGCAGCTCAAGGCAGGCGGCCGAATGGTGATCCCGGTCGGCGGCCCGTTCGCCCTCCAGCATCTTGTCCTGGTCGAGGTCGACGACCAGCGAAGGGTCAGAACACGGCAGCTCCTTCCCGTGGCGTTCGTGCCGCTTGCCAGGCAGCGCTAGGCGCGGGCCCATCCGACCGAGGAGAGCCGGGCTTGGTGTCGGACATCGCGCACTGCGGCGAGAGAGAGCCCGTCTACCCGAGCGCTCCGCCGGCCGCCATCAGCCTCGTTTCCGCCGGCGCGCTCGCCTACGAGGTGCTGCTGACCCGCCTCTTCTCGATCATCCAATGGCACCACTTCGCATACATGGCGATCAGCATCGCCCTGCTCGGCTACGGCGCGAGCGGCAGCTTTCTCGCACTCCTCCAGGATCGGCTGCGCCCTCGCTTCGCTGCCGTGTTCGCCCTTAGCGCGGCGCTCTTCGGCGTGTCGGCGCTCGCTGGTTTCGCCGTGGCCGAGCGCCTGCCCTTCAATGCCCTCGCCGTGATCTGGGAGCCGCGGCAGCTGCTTTATCTGGCGGCCTATTACCTGCTGTTCGCCATGCCCTTCTTCTGCGCCGCCACCTGCGTCGGGCTCGCTTTCGCCGTCTTCCCGAACCACATCGCACGGGTTTACCGCTATGACATGCTGGGTGGCGGGATAGGGGCGCTCGGCGTCATTGTCACGCTGTTCTGGCTCTTCCCGTCCGCGGCGCTCAGGCTGGTCGGCGTCCTCGGCCTCATCGCCGCTGCCCTTGCCAGCCGGCAGGGGATCGGCGTCAAGCGGTCATGGCGAAGCGCCGGATATCTTCTCGGTGGTGCTCTCCTCTATGCAGCGGTTCCCTCCTCTTGGACGGCACTGCGCTTCTCCGAGTACAAGGAGCTCGATCAGGCGCTCCTCGTGCCTGGGACAGAAATCGTGCGCGAGGAATCGAGCCCGCTCGGGCTCTTGACCATCATACGAAGCCCGCTGATCCCGTTTCGCTACGCCCCCGGTCTGAGCCTCGACAACGCCATCGAGCCGCCGCCACTGCTTGGCGTCTTCACCGACGGTGGAGGGCTCAGTCCGATCACCGCCTTCGACGGCTCGCGCGAGCCGCTCGCCTACCTCGATTACACCTCGTCGGCACTTCCTTATCATCTGCTGAACCGACCGGAGGCGCTCGTCATGGGCGCCGGCGGCGGCGCCGACGTCTTGCTGGCGCTCTATCATCGCGCCGCGCGGATCGATGCGGTCGAGCTCAACCCTCAGTCCGTGAGGCTGGTGCGAGAGAGCTTTGCCGATTTCGCGGGGCATCTCTACGACCGGCCAGAGGTGCATGTCCACGTTGCCGAGGGGCGCGGCTTCGTCGCCGGGACCCGCCAGCGCTACGACGTCATCCAACTGCCGCTGCTCGATTCCTTCGCCGCGGCAGCGGCCGGCACGCTCAGTCTCAGCGAAAGCTATATCTACACCGTCGAGGCCCTCGAAGAATATCTCCGCCACCTGCGGCCGGGCGGCTTCGTCGCGATCACGCGCTGGCTGAAGCTGCCGCCCCGCGACAGCCTCAAGCTGTTCGCAACGGCGATCGAGGCGCTCAAGCGGATGGGGGTCGCCGAGGCGGGGCAACGGCTGGCGCTGATTCGAAGCTGGAGCACCACGACGCTTCTCGTAAAGAACGGCGCGTTGAGCCCGGCCGAGATTGCGAAAATCCGCGCTTTTGCCGACGAGCGCTCCTTCGATCTCGCCTATTACCCTGGCATGCGGCGGGAGGAAGCCAACCGGTACAACATCCTCGAGGAGCCTTATTTCTTCGACGGCGCCACTGCGCTGCTCGGACCGGAGCGCCCATCCTTCCTTGCGCGCTACAAGTTCGATATTTCTCCCGCGACCGACGATCGCCCTTATTTCTTCGACTTCTTCAAGTGGCAAGCGCTCCCCGAGTTGCTGGAGCGGCGCGCCCTCGGCGGCGCGGCGCTGCTCGACTGGGGGTACCTCATCCTGCTG
>DASVOY010000024.1:0-3982 GCA_036383115.1 Allostellaceae bacterium | reverse complement strand
ATGTCACATTCGCCAGCGAGAGCGTGGCCGCGGAGGGAGGTGCCGGATAATCGTCCGGCACAGCGTGAATTTCGGTGCCGCCCGAACCGTGGGAACCCAGGGCCCGAGGGCGATCTTGACGCCCTTCCGGCGCTGATGCGGTCCGCTCGCCGCCGCGATCGGAACCGCCCGTCGCTGTCATTGGTACGCTGCACGCGAGTTTCGCCGCCGCCGAAACTCGTCAAGGCTCCAGGCGCCGCCCCCGGCCGCTGCGAGGTAGAGGAACACGAAGCAGTAGAGGATGGCGGCATCGCCGCCGTTGACGGCAGGAAAGAAGCTCCTCGGCGCGTGGGCCATGAAATAGGCTACCGCCATATCGCCAGCGAGAATGAACGCCACCGGGCGGGTGAAGAGGCCCAGCACGATCAACAAGCCGCCGGCGAGCTCGAGCACTCCTTGCAGGCCCAGGAGCGAGAACAGCGGCGGCCCGGGATTTGGGCCAGGCGGAAAGCCGAGCAGCTTCTGAGTGCCGTGCTCCAGGAAGAGCAAACCCGTCATGATCCGCAGCACGGCCAGCATACGCGGCGACCATTGTGCATAAAGATCACTCGCAGCCATCTGACGTGATCTCCTCCACCAGAGCCGGCGCCGGCAACGCGCTGCCGGAAATCCCCCATTCACCGTCACCTTGAGAAAGGCTAAGGCAATCGCGGCGCCGGTGTCCAATCACGCCGGCGTCACCGAAATAGCCGTGTCGCGCGGGCTTCGACCGAGCTGCCTCGGCAGCTCCGATGGCCTGACGCCCCACGAGCCTTTGGTGAGATATACCTTGTCGGCCAGATAAACGCCGCTGCTCATGCCCATAGGCCCGCCGAAGCGGGCCCAAGTCATTCTTGATCCAAAGAAATTGTTGGCTGGGGCGCCAGGATTCGAACCTGGGAATGGCGGAATCAAAATCCGCTGCCTTACCACTTGGCTACGCCCCACCAGGACGGCGCGACCTTACCGGCAAAGCACGGCACCCGCAACAGAACGGCTTTAGCTTGCCCGATGCGGGCTCCCGCGGTTGCAAGCGCAACCGCTGACGCCCGCTCGCGATCGCGCGGCGCGCGACGCGGCGGTTGACGGAAGCCGGCCGGCCCGGCAAGTTGCGCGCGATCCCGCGATTGCCGTTGATGAGCGCACCTCAGACCCCCCTCGCCGCCGCCCCGCCGCTGCCCAAGCCGCGCGATCCCGCGCTCCGCCGCATGGCCGATGCGATCCGGGTCCTTGCCATGGATGCGGTTGAGCAGGCGAAGGGCGGCCATCCCGGTATGCCCATGGGCATGGCCGACGCGGCGACGGTGCTGTGGAGCCGCTTCCTAAAATTCGATCCGAGCCGCCCCGACTGGCCCGACCGCGACCGCTTCGTGCTCTCCGCGGGGCACGGCTCGCTGCTGCTCTACGCCCTTCTCCATCTCACCGGCTACGCCGGCATGACGCTCGAGGAGCTGAAGCGCTTCCGCCAGCTCGGCAGCCGCACCGCCGGCCATCCCGAATACGGCCACGCGCCCGGCATCGAGACCACCACCGGCCCCTTGGGCCAGGGCCTCGGCAACGCCGTCGGCATGGCGCTGGCCGAGCGGCTCCTCGCCGCCCGCTTCGGCGGCGGTCTCGTCGACCACTACACCTATGTCATCGCCGGCGACGGCTGTCTCATGGAGGGGATCAGCCAGGAGGCGATCTCGCTCGCCGGGCATCTGCGGCTCGGCAAGCTCATCGTGCTGTGGGACGACAATTCCATCTCGATCGACGGCGGCACCGACCTCTCGACCTCCGAGGATCAGCTCGAGCGCTTCGACGCGGCGGGCTGGGACACGGCGCGGGTCGACGGGCACGATCCCGAAGCGGTGGCCGCCGCCATCGCCGAGGCACGCGAGAGCGGGCGCCCCTCGCTCATCGCCTGCCGCACCACCATCGCCTTCGGCGCGCCCACCAAGGCCGGCAGCGCCGCTGCCCATGGCTCACCGCTCGGCGCCGCCGAGATCGCCGGCGCGCGGGCCCGGCTCGGCTGGTCCGATCCCGCTTTCGTCGTACCCGAGGACGTCGCCCGGTGGTGGCGCGAGGTCGGCGCGCGCGGCGCCACGGCGTCCAAGGCCTGGCAGCAGCGGCTCGCCGCCGTCCCGGCGGCGACGCGCACGGAGTTCGAGCGGCGCATGGCGGGCGAGCTGCCCGCGGGCTTCGCGGCGGCGCTCGCCGGCATCAAGGCGAAGTTCGCCGCGGAGGCGCCCAAGACCGCGACGCGCCAGGCCTCGGGCATGGTGCTCGACGCGCTGGCGCCGGTCATGCCGGAGCTGATCGGCGGCTCGGCCGATCTCACGGGGTCCAACAATACCAAGGCCAAGGGCCAGCAGGTGGTGACGCGCGACGATTTCAGCGGCAATTACATCCATTACGGCATCCGCGAGCACGGCATGGCGGCCGCCATGAACGGGCTCGCCGTCCATGGCGGCATCATCCCCTATGGCGGGACCTTCCTGGTCTTCGCCGATTATTGCCGGCCGGCGATCCGGCTCTCGGCGCTGATGGGCCTGCGCGTCGTTTACGTCATGACCCATGACTCGATCGGCCTTGGCGAGGACGGCCCGACGCATCAACCGGTCGAGCATCTGGCAAGCCTGCGCGCGATCCCGAACCTGCAGGTTTTCCGGCCGGCCGACGCGGTGGAGACGGCGGAATGCTGGGAGCTGGCCTTGCGCACGCGGCAGGGGCCGTCGGTGCTGGCGCTGACGCGGCAGAGCGTGCCGTGCCTGCGCCGCGGGGCCGGGGCGGAGAACCTGTCGGCACGCGGCGCCTATGTGGTCGCCGAGGCCGAGGCCCCGCGCCGCGTGACCTTGCTTGCGACCGGCTCGGAGGTGGCGGTGGCGATGGCCGCGCGCGATCTGCTCAAGGGCCGCGGCGTGGCGGCGGCCGTCGTGTCGATGCCGTGCTGGTCGCTGTTCGACGCGCAGGACGCGCGCTACCGTGCCGCGGTGCTCGGGACGGCGCCGCGCATCGCTGTCGAGGCGGCATCGCCCTTCGGCTGGGAGCGTTATGTCGGCGAGGGCGGCACGGTGCTGGGCATGACCGGCTTCGGCGCCTCGGCCCCGGCGGAAGATCTCTTCCGCCATTTCGGCCTCACCGCCGAAAAGCTCGCCGAGGCGGCGCTGGCGCGTCTCTAAAGGAGAAGCCGGCCCCGCGGATCGCGGGAAGCCGGCAATTGTTCACGAAGGATCGGTCTCAAGCCGGAGGAAGTGATGGCTATCCGCATTGCGATCAACGGGTTCGGGCGCATCGGCCGCCTGGTGTTCCGCGCGCTTTACGAGCGCCGCCTCGACGACGTCCAGGTGGTCGCGGTCAACGATCTCGGCTCGGTGGAGGCGAACGCGCATCTCCTGATGTACGACAGCGTGCACGGCCGCTTCCATGGTGAGGTCGCCACCGGCGAAGGCTGGATGGATGCCGGCCGCGGCAAGGTCCGGGTGCTCGCCGAGCGCGATCCGGCGAAGCTGCCCTGGAAGGAGCTCAAGGTCGACGTCGCGCTCGAATGCACCGGGCTCTTCACCAAACGAGACGCGGCGGCGAAGCACCTCGAGGCGGGCGCCAAGCGCGTCCTCATCTCGGCGCCGGCTGAGGGTGCCGACTTCACCCTGGTGATGGGCGTCAACAGCGACCAGCTCAAGCCCAGTTATACCGTCATCTCGAACGGCTCCTGCACGACGAACTGCCTGGCGCCCGTGGCCTATGTGCTCAACGAGGGGCTCGGTATCGAGCGCGGCTTCATGACGACGGTGCACGCCTATACCGGCGACCAGAACCTCGTCGACACCCTGCACAAGGACATGCGGCGTGCCCGCGCCGCGGCGCTGTCGATGATCCCGACCTCGACCGGCGCTGCGAAAGCTGTAGGCCTCGTGCTGCCGGAGTTGAACGGTAAGCTCGATGGCGTTTCCATTCGCGTGCCGACGCCGAATGTGTCGGTGAT
>DASVOY010000023.1:0-5142 GCA_036383115.1 Allostellaceae bacterium | reverse complement strand
CACGGCCGCACCCGCTGCCAGTTCTACGAGGGCAGCGCCGACTGGGCCTTCATCCGCCAGGTCAAGGACGCGGTGCGGATTCCGGTGATCGCCAATGGCGACATCACTACGCTCGACGGTGCGCGCGACGCCCTTGCCAAGTCGGGCGCCGACGGGGTGATGGTCGGGCGCGGCGCGTACGGGCGCCCGTGGTTCGTCAATCAGGTGATCCGGCACCTCCGGACCGGCGAGCGCCTGCCCGATCCGCATCTCGCACAGCAGCTCGACACCGTGCTCGCTTACTACGACGACATGCTCGTGCATTACGGCATGGCGGTCGGCAGCCGCATCGCGCGCAAGCATCTTGGCTGGTATTCGAAGGGCCTGCCCGGCTCGTCCGAGTTCCGCGCCGCCATCAACCGGACCGACGATGTAGCGCAGGTCAAGGCGATGATCCGCGCCTTCTACACGCCGCTCCTCGAGCAGCAGGCGGCGTAGCGATGAGCAAGGCCAGCGCCGCGGCGAAGCGCACCGATTCCCGCCAGCTCACCGTCGATGCATGGGCGGTCCTGGCGGCTTTGCCTGATCCGGTTCTGGTCGTCGACGAGCGCGGCTGCGTGCTTTACGCCAATGGTTCCGCCGAGCAATTCTTCGACACCGGCGCCGCGACCTTCCTCGGCGCGCCGCTCGAGGCGCTGCTGCCGCCGGACAGCCCCGTCTTCGCGCTCATCGGCAGCGTGCGCGCCAGCGGGCACAGCGTCTCCGAATACGGCGTCACCGTCGAGACGCCGCGCCTGGGGTCGCATGTCATGACGGTGCAGGCGGCGCCCATCGCCGAGGATCGCGCCGAGGTGGTGGTGACCCTCCAGGAGCGGACGATCGCGCACAAGATCGACCGCCAGCTCACCCATCGCAACGCGGCGCGCTCGGTGACCGCGATGGCGGCGATGCTGGCGCATGAGGTGAAGAACCCGCTCTCCGGCATCCGCGGCGCGGCGCAGCTCCTGGAGCAGAATGCCGGGCCGGGCGACCGCGAGTTGACGCGGCTCATCTGCGATGAATCCGACCGCATCTGCGCGCTGGTCGACCGCATGGAGGTGTTCTCCGACCAGCGCCCGATCGAGCGCGGGCCGGTCAACATCCATGAGGTGCTGAACCGCGCCCGCCTCGTGGCGCAGTCGGGTTTCGCCCGCCATGTGCGCTTCATCGAGGATTACGACCCGTCGTTGCCACCCGTCCACGGCAACCGCGATCTCCTGATCCAGGTATTCCTGAACCTGGTCAAGAACGCGGCCGAGGCGGTGCCGGCGCCGGGCGGAGAGATCCAGATCACCACCGCCTATCAGCACGGCGTGCGCCTCGCCGTCGCCGGCAGCGACAGCCGCGTCCACCTGCCGCTCGTCGTCTCGATCATCGACAATGGCGAGGGCATTCCCGAGGAGCTGGCGCTGCATCTCTTCGATGCCTTCGTCACCACCAAGCACAACGGCACCGGCCTCGGCCTGGCGCTCGTCGCCAAGGTGATCGGCGACCATGGCGGCGTCATCGAGTTCGAGAGCCAGCCGCGGCGCACCGTGTTCCGCGTCTGCCTGCCGATGGCGCCGCGACGGAGTGGCCAATGATGAGCGCCTCGACCATCCTCATCGCCGATGACGACCGCGCCATCCGCACGGTGCTGAGCCAGGCGCTGGGCCGGCTCGGGCATGACGTGCGCACCACCGGCAATGCCGCACAGCTGTGGCGGTGGGTCTCGGATGGCGAGGGTGACCTCGTCATCACCGACGTAGTGATGCCCGATGAGAACGGGCTCGACCTCATCCCGCGCATCAAGAAGCTGCGCCCAGAGCTGCGCGTCATCGTCATGAGCGCGCAGAACACGCTCTTGACCGCGGTGAAGGCGAATGAGCGCGGCGCCTTCGAATACCTGCCCAAGCCCTTCGACCTGCGCGAGCTGGTCAGCGTCGTCGAGCGCGCACTGACCGCGCCGACAGCGGGCGCGGCGGCGACGGGCGAGCCGGAGGAGGCGGAAGAGCAGCTGCCGCTGATCGGCCGCTCGCCCGCCATGCAGGAGATCTACCGCGTGCTGGCGCGGCTCATGGGCACCGACCTGACCGTGATGATCAGCGGCGAGAGCGGCACCGGCAAGGAGCTCGTCGCCCGCGCGCTGCACGATTACGGCAAGCGGCGCAACGGATCCTTCGTCGCCATCAACATGGCCGCGATCCCGCGCGAGCTGATCGAGAGCGAGCTGTTCGGCCACGAGAAGGGCTCCTTCACCGGCGCCACCGCGCGCGGCGTCGGCCGCTTCGAGCAGGCGCAGGGCGGCACGCTCTTCCTCGACGAGATCGGCGACATGCCCTTGGAGGCGCAGACCCGGCTCCTTCGCGTGCTGCAGCAGGGCGAATACACCACGGTCGGCGGCCGCACGCCGATCCGCGCCGATGTCCGCATCATCGCCGCGACACATCGCGACCTGCGCCAGCTCATCCGCCAGGGCCTCTTCCGCGAGGATCTCTTCTACCGTCTCAACGTCGTGCCGATCCGGCTCCCGGGGCTGCGCGAGCGCGCCGAGGACATCCCCGCGCTGGTCCGCCATTTCTTCGCCCAGGCCCATGCCGAGGGGCTGCCGATGAAGTCGCTCGACGGCGCGGCGATGGAGCGGCTCAAATCCCATCGCTGGCCCGGCAATGTGCGCGAGCTGGAGAACCTGGTGCGGCGCCTGGCCGCGCTCTACGCCCAGGAGGTGATCGGGCTCGACGCGGTCGAGGCCGAGCTTGCCGAGGCGGCGCCGGCACCGGTCATGGCCGAGGCGCCGGCCAATGAGGGGCTGGGCGGCGCCGCCGAGCGGCACCTCAAGGACTATTTCACCGCGCACAAGGGCGGCTTGCCGCCGGCCGGGCTCTATGACCGGGTGCTGCGCGAGGTCGAGCGGCCACTCATCCTCCTGAGCCTGGGCGCCACCCGCGGCAACCAGCTCAAGGCGGCGCAGCTCTTGGGCCTCAACCGCAACACGCTGCGCAAGAAGATCCGCGAACTGGACATCGACGTCGCCCGCAGCCTGAAGTGAGGGCGGCGGGCGCTCGATTTGGCGGCTCGCCCCGCGGCGGTTCGCCGCGCCCGGAGCTTCGATGCCAGCCGGAGGCAGGTCGGCGGGCTGTGGCTCGACCGCCGCTGGGCTGCGTCCCGCCGACCGGCTGACCAGCGGCCTTCGCGCGTTGGACATCCCTCCCAGGGGCAGCCTAAAATGACGCCCGTGACGCGCCATCGAGCGCGCGAGGGGTGACAGGCGGAAGCGCGGATGAGCGTATCGCGGGAGCTGGTGCTGTGGGCCGGCCGGGTCCGGCTGGTGCGCAAGGCGGCGTTCGCGCTGGCGGTTGCCGCCTTGGCCTCGGCCATCGCCACCTATGCCGCGCTGCGGGGCGTGCCGCTCTTCGGCGGCAACCGCCCCGACATGAACCAGCTTCTGCTGCTGGCCGATCTCATTCTCGTCCTGCCGCTCTGCGCCATCGTCGCCTGGCGGCTGGTGCAGGTCTGGGCGGAGCGGCGGCGCGGACTCGCCGGCTCACGGCTCCATGTCCGGCTCGTGGTCCTGTTCAGCCTGGTGGCCGTGACCCCGACCATCATCGTCGCCGTGTTCTCCTATGTCCTGTTCAGCCTCGGCGTCCAGGCCTGGTTCAGCGAGCCGGTACGCACCGCGCTCGCCGGTTCGCTGGCCGTCGCCCAGGCCTATCTGCATGAGCACCAGCAGACCATCCGCGCCGACGTCGTCAGCATGGCGAGCGACCTCAACCGCGATGCGCCCTTCCTCAGCGTCAATCCGCAGCGCCTCAACCAGATGGTGGCCGCGCAGACGATGCTGCGCTCGCTCAACGAGGCGGTGGTGTTCGACGGCGACGGCCGCGTCCTGGCGCAGTCCGGCTTCGTGCTCGCGCTCCAGCTCGAGCAGGTCCCGGATATGGCCATCCAGGAGGCCGATTCCGGCGGCGTCGCCATCATGACCAGCAATGACGACCGGGTGCGGGCGCTGATCAAGCTCGACCGCTTCGGCGACGTCTATCTCTATGTCGGGCGCTTCGTCGATCCGGCGGTGCTCAATCGCATGAAGCAGACGCAGGACGCCAACGAAGATTACAAGCAGCTTGAAGGCCAGCGCTCGACCTTCCGCACCGCCTTCTCGCTGGTGTTCGTCGGCGTCGGGCTGGCGCTGCTCGCCGCGGCAGTGTGGGTCGGCTTGCGCTTCGCCACGACGCTGGCGCGGCCGATCAGCTCGCTCATCGCCGCAGCCGAGCAGGTGCGCGCCGGCGATCTCGCCGCGCGCGTGCCGGAAGGCGAGACCGACGAGGAGTTCGGTTCGCTCAGCCGGGCCTTCAACCGCATGACGCACCAGCTCGAGAGCCAGCAGACCGAGTTGATCGAGGCCAACCGCCAGCTCGACCAGCGACGGCGCTTCACCGAGACCGTGCTGGCGGGCGTCTCGGCCGGCGTCATCGGCCTCGACCAGCGCGGCCGCGTCAACCTGCCCAACCGCTCCGCCTCGCTGCTGCTCGGCGCCGATCTCGATCACCTCATCGGCCACGAGCTGCGCGACGCGGTGCCGGAGATGGCGGCGCTCTTCGACGAGGCGACGCGGCGGCCGGAACGGCTCGCGCAGTCGCAGGTCCAGGTCGTGCGCCGCGGCCGCTCGCAGACGCTCTTGGTGCGCATCGCCGCCGAGCGCGAGGACGGCGAGGTCAAGGGCTATATCGTCACCTTCGACGACATCACGGAGCTGCTGTCGGCGCAGCGCAAGGCGGCCTGGGCCGATGTCGCGCGCCGCATTGCGCACGAGATCAAGAACCCGCTGACCCCGATCCAGCTCTCGGCCGAGCGCCTCAAGCGCAAATACCTGAAGGAGATCCGGAACGACCCCGACACCTTCAGGACCTGCACCGAGACCATCATCCGCCATGTCGGCGACATCGGGCGCATGGTCGACGAGTTCTCCTCGTTCGCGCGCATGCCGGCGCCGAGCATCAAGGAGGAGAACCTCGTCGAGATCGTGCGTCAGGCGGTGTTCCTGCAGCGCACCGCGACACCGGAGATCCGCTTCGAGCTCGACCTCCCGGGCGCGGTGCGGCTCGCCTGCGACGCGCGCCTGGTGAGCCAGGCGCTCATCAATCTCCT
>DASVOY010000022.1:0-3542 GCA_036383115.1 Allostellaceae bacterium | reverse complement strand
GATGGCATCCCGATCATGCTGGTCGATGAGGCCCGCCCGCTCGACGACGCCGAGAAGGCGAGGCATCAGGCCAAGCCCGCGCCGTGAGCGCGCCCACCGAGATCCGCCTGAAGCGGGCCGAGAAGGTGCTGGAGATCGCGTTCGACAACGACAAGCGGTTCCGGCTGCCGGCCGAGTACCTGCGCGTCGAGAGCCCATCGGCCGAGGTGCAGGGCCACGGCCCCGGGCAGAAGCAGCTCATCCATGGCCGCGCGCAGGTCGGCATCATCGCCGTCGAGCCCGTCGGCAATTATGCCGTGCGCCTCACCTTCGACGACCTGCACGACACCGGCATCTATTCCTGGAGCTACCTCTACCAGCTCGGCGAGGAGCAGGAGAAGCGCTGGTCCAGCTACCTCGCCGCGCTCGAGAAGGCCGGCCTGTCCCGCGAGCCGAAGCGGAAGTAAGGCAGCCTCACACCTTCACCTTCAGCAGTTTCGCCGCGGTGCCGTGCAGGACCATGGCGCGCTGCTCGCCGTCGAGACCCAGCCCGTCAACGACCTCGACCGGATGCTCGTAGCCCATGTCGAAGCAGTAGTCGCTGCCGAGCACGATGCGGTCGATGCCGACCTGCGAGATGACGAACTGCATCACCGCCTTCGAATGGCTCACCGTGTCGTAGGTGAAGCGGCGCAAATAGGCGCTGGGCTTCTGCGGCAGGTGCTTCAGTTCCTTGCGCACGTCGTGGCCATGGTCCCAGCGGCCGATCAGGATCGGCACCACGCCGCCCGAATGCGGCAGGCAGATGTCGAGCTTGGGGAAGCGGTCGAGCACGCCGCCGAAGATGAGATGGGCGCAGGCGATTGCCGTGTCGAGCGGGTTGCCGATGATGTTAGCGAGGTAGAACGGCTTCATGCGGTCGCCGCCCACCGTCTTGAGCGGGTGGAGGAAGACCGGCAGGCCAAGCGCCTCGATGCGGGCGAAGACCGGAGTGAAGGCGGGGTCGTCGAGATCGCGGTCCTGGATGTTGGTGCCGAGATAGACGCCGCGGATGCCGGGGAGCTGGCTCGCGCGGTTGAGTTCGTCGATGGCGCGGTCGGGGTCGCCCATCGGCAGCGTCGCCAGCGCGACGAAGCGGTCGGGATACGCCTGGTGCGCCGCGCTTGCCGAATCGTTCCAGGCGCGCGCCAGCTTGTGCGAGAGATCGGGCTCGGCGAAATAGAGCATCGGCGCGGTGAGGGAGAGCGCGTGCATCTGGACGCCTTGCTGATCCATCTCCGCGATGCGCTGCTTGAGATCGGTGAATTTCGCCGGCAAGGGGCCGGCGGGACCGATGTAGAATCCCTCGGGCGCCTTGCGGTAGTCGAAGCCGTAGCGCTTGCCCGCCTCGCCGAGGATGTCGAGATAGGGCTGTGGGAAGTAATGGGCGTGGATGTCGATGGCGCGCGCGTCGCCGGCGGGCGCCGCCATTGCCCGTTCGGGCGCGGCCGCCGTGGCGCCGGCGCCCAGCGCGCCCACTGCGGCGGCGGCCATGCCGCCCTGGAGCAGCCGCCGGCGCGGCACTGAATGTTTCCCGCAGCATTCCTCGTGCATGGCATCTCCTCCTGATGATTCTGCCGGTCCCTTGGCGGGCCCGTTGCGCCGAGCTTAGCCCGGTTTCGGGCGCGCGGCGCGGAGAAATTGCAACGGATGGTGTAGATCACGCGAAGCAATTAGACTGGCGGGGTCGGACGCCGGTCGACAAGCGGCCTTGAATGATCCGCGCCGATAGGGAAGGGACCTGCAGGATGCGCAGACTCGTTGCGTCGCTGCTCGCGCTGCTCGCGGCGCCTGCGGCCGCTCAGACGGCCAGGACGACCGCGCCCGACGCGGCACTCGTCGAGGACATCGTCGCGGCCAACCACATCCTCTACGAGCAGGGCGTCGTCGACGGTTTCGGCCATGTCAGCGCCCGGCATGACAAGGACCCGAACCGCTTCCTCCTGGCGCGCAGCATGGCGCCCGGGCTGGTGACGGCCGCCGACATCATGGAGTTCGACCTCGACGGCAACGCCATCGACGGCCGGGGCCGCGCGCTCTACCTCGAGCGCTTCATCCACAGCGAGATCTACAAGACCCATCCCGAGGTCAAGGCGATCGTGCACAGCCACTCGCCCTCGGTAATCCCGTTCGGCGTGACCGAGGTGCCGCTGCGGCCGATCTACCACATGAGCTCGTTCCTCGGCGTAGGCGTCCCGGTGTTCGAGATCCGCGAGGCCGGCGGCAACGGCACCGACATGCTGATCCGCAATCCCGCCCTCGGCGCGGCGCTGGCGAAGAAGCTCGGCTCGTCCGCGGTCATGCTGATGCGGGGCCACGGCGACGTGGTGGTCGGCGCTTCGGTGCAGCAGGTCGTCTTCCGCGCCATCTACACCGAGACCAACGCCAGGCTCGAGGCCGATGCGCTGAGGCTCGGCAACGGCCAAGTCAATTTCCTTACCGAGGGCGAGGCCGCCGCGTCCACGGCAACCAACGCCGCTGTGCTCGGCCGCGCCTGGGATCTTTGGAAGCAGAAAGCGATGGGAGGCAGCAAGTGAGGCTCTACAACTCGATCGGCCCCAACCCCAAGGTCGTGCGCATGTTCATGGCGGAGAAGGGCATCGAGCTGCCCAAGGTCGAAGTCGACCTCATGGGCGGCGAGAACCGGCGCGAGCCTTACCTGTCGAAGAACCCGAGCGGGCAGCTGCCCTGCCTCGAGCTCGACGATGGCACCGTGCTGGCCGAGATCACCGCGATCTGCGAATACCTCGACGAGAAATATCCTGGCACCTCGCTCATCGGCAAGACGCCCGAGGAGCGCGCCGAGGCGCGCATGTGGGTGCGGCGCATCGATCTCAACATCGTCGAGCCCGGCCTGAACGGCTTCCGCTTCGCCGAGGGGCTGAAGCTCTTCCAGAACCGCATCCATTGCATTCCGCCGGCGGCGGCCGACTTGAAGCAGATCGCGCGCGAGAAGCTCGCCTGGCTCGACGGCTTGATGGCCGGCAAGACCTATGTCTGCGGCAGCCGCCTGACGCTGGCCGACGTCCTGCTCTATGCCTTCATCGAGTTCGCCCAGCGGGTCGGACAGCCGCTCGACCCCGCGCTTGAGACGCTCCCCGGCTGGTACGAGCGCATGAAGGCAAGGCCGAGCGCCAAGGCGTAGAACGACGGCGCCCGCTCAGTAGTTATTCCTGCTGTAGTCGCAGGCCTGCACCGGCAGGCGCGTGAGCATGTCGTTGTCCGTGGCGCCCGCCGAATAGGCGCCGCCAAACGCGTTGGCCTTGCCGTAGAAGACCGGCTCGGCGAGCACGTCCTTCTTGCCGTAGTCGACGAACCTGACCTTGAGCAGCGCCGCGGAGCTTCCCGCCATGGCGCCGAAGAAGATGCGCTGCGCCACGTTGACTTTTTTCATGTCGACGATGCTCGGCTCGATCACCAGGCCCCCTGCGGCGGCGCGCTCGTCGAACGGCTTGACGCCCTTGAAGACAACGCCCATGCATTTCGACAAGGCTTCCTGCATGCGCGCGGAGACCATGTCCGCG
>DASVOY010000021.1:0-3675 GCA_036383115.1 Allostellaceae bacterium | reverse complement strand
CCGATTTACCTGGGCTTGGCGGCGTTGCTCGGTCTCCTGGTCGTACAGTTCTGCATCGAGTGGGGTCATCTCGCTCAGCGGCTGCTCGGCCTGGCGGAGGAGGATATCGTCATAGGCGCGCTGACCCTCGTCGACCTCGCTCTGGTGGCGAGCCTCATCGTCATGGTCATGCTCAGCGGCTACGAGAATTTCGTGTCGCGGATCGATCATGCCGCGGCCGAGCAGCGCCTCTCCTGGCTCATGAAGCTCGATACCGGCTCGATCAAGGTGAAGGTGGTCTCGTCCATCGTCACCATTTCCGCGATCGATCTGCTCAAGGCGTTCTTCAACGTCGAATCGATGGCCAACGATAAGCTGATGTGGCTTGTCATCATCCACCTGACCTTCGTCGTCACCGCTCTCATGCTCACCTTGCTCGACCGCATAGCCGCGCCCGGCGGCGGGCATTAGGCGGTCCTCCACTCGCGTCGCAGTCCGGTGCGGGAACTTGGGCATAGCCTGCCCGTTGGGTAGACGATGCCCGCGGGGAGGCGGATGCCCATGCCGAGACTTGCCGTCGCCGCGCTGTCCGTGGCCGCGCTGCTGGCCGGCGCCGCGGAGGCGGTGGCCCAGAGCTGCGGCCGCGAGATCGAACGTTTCGCCCGCCAATACGACCTCTCGACGGAGACACCGCGCAGCGGCGCGACGGAAGCGCCCTCGGCGCCGGCGAGTCCGCCTGCGGCGTCATCGGGGACGACCACGGCGGAGCGGCACGCGCAATCCGGTGGCGTGACCTCGCCGCCTGACGTGGCCGCGCCGACGGCGATCCAGCCGCCGCGCTCCGATCCCGACCGCACGCCGCTGGCGCCCGATGCAGCGCCGAGCCCGCCCGTCGCCGCCGCGCCCGACGGCGGCAAGCTCACCGCGGCCGATCGCGCGGGGATGGAGTCGCTGCTGCAGGCGGCTCAGGCCGCGGAGCGGCAGGGGCGCGAGGAGGAATGCCTGCAGGATCTGCGCGCGGCCGAGGCCATGCCGGGCGCGCCAGCCGCGAAATGACGCGCGTCGCCCGAACCCACCCGAAGCGAGAGGGACCGACCATGAAGGCTGTCGTATTCCGCGATGTCGGCGACATTCGCCTGGAGGACGTGCCGGAGCCGAAGATCCAGGAGCCGACCGATGCGATCGTGCGCCTCACCGCCAGCGCCATCTGCGGCACCGATCTGCACATGGTGCGCGGCACCTTGCCCGGCATGAAGGCGGGGACGATCCTCGGCCATGAAGGCGTCGGTGTCGTCGATGCGCTCGGGCCGCAGGTGCGCAACCTGCGCGTCGGCGACCGCGTCATCATCCCCTCCACCATCGCCTGCGGCTACTGCGTCTATTGCCGCGCCGGCTATTACGCGCAGTGCGACAAGGCGAATCCCAACGGCATGCTCGCCGGCACCGCCTTCTATGGCGGGCCGCAGCAGAGCGGCCCGTTCCCGGGGCTCCAGGCGGAAAGGGCGCGCGTTCCTTTCGCCCACGTCAACCTGGTCAAGATTCCGGACGAGGTGACGGACGACCAGGCCATCCTGCTCTCCGACATCTTCCCCACCGGCTATTTCGGCGCCCATATCGCCGAGATCGAGGACGGCGATACCGTGGCGGTGTTCGGCTGCGGCCCGGTCGGCCAGTTCGTCATCGCCAGCGCCAAGTTGTTAGGGGCCGGGCGCGTGCTCGCGGTCGATGCGGTCGCGGACCGGCTCGACATGGCGCGGGCGCAGAACGCCGAGGTGATCGAGTTCGAACAGGAGGATCCGGTCGAGGTGATCCGCGAAGTCACCGGCGGCATCGGCGTCGACCGCGTGATCGACGCCGTCGGCGTCGATGCGCAGCATCCCCATCACGGCCCCGCCGCCAAGCAGGCGGTGCAGAAGGAGCGGCAGCACAAGGAGGTGCTCAAGACGGTGGCGCCCAAGCTCGCCAAGGGGGATCGGTGGCATCCCGGCGATGCGCCCGAGCAGGCGCTGGAATGGGCGATCGACGCGGTCGACAAGGCCGGCACGGTCTCGATCATCGGCGTCTACCCCGAGACGATGACGAGCTTCCCGATCGGCAAGGCCATGAACAAGAACCTGACCCTCAGGATGGGCAACTGCAATCACCGCCGCTACATCCCCGACCTGCTCGAGCTGGTGCGCGCCGGGGTGATCGATCCGGGCCGCGTTCTCACCAAGGTCGAGCCGCTGGTCTCGGCGATCGACGCCTACCAGCACTTCGACCGCCACGAGCCGGGTTGGCTTAAGGTCGAGCTCACGCCGCAAGCGGCCGCGTGACGACGCCGTGCCGCCGCGGCCTCAGCGCTGCGGCGGCTCCCACCGCAGATCTCCGACGGCCGGTCCGGGCAGCCACCGCTGAACGGCTTTCTTAACTCTGCGTGGTGCCGATCACCAGGACCACTCCCGAAATCAGCAGCAAGGCGAGAACCACGTTCCGAAACCCGGCCTCGCCGAGGTGCCCATAAAGCTTCAGCCCGAGCCAGAGTCCGGCGAGGATCGCGGGCAGCCCGATCGCGAACAGACGCAGCGCGTCCGCGGTGAGCAACCCTGTGCCGCCAAGCCACAGCGCCGTCATGGCGAAGATCGCCACGGCGACGGGCTGGAACACGGCGCGCTGCTCGTCCTTGCTCCAGCCGCGCAGGCCGCACCACACGGTCGGCAGGATGCCGCCCAATCCCGTCGCGCTGCCAAGGACGCCGCTGGCGAGACCGACGATGCCATCCGCCGCCCTGCCGCCGGCAGCGACGCTCCGGAGCTTCGGCCTCGCCAGGCCATAGAGGCTGAAGAGGATCATGAGGATGCCCACGCCGGCGCGCAGCTGCGCCGCGGAGGTCCAGCGCAGAATGTCGGCGCCGATGGGGACTCCGAGCGAGCCTCCGACGACGAAAGGCAGCAGCCTTGGCGGGTTGAGGGCATGGCGAAGCTTCCAGACCGCCCAGCCCTGGACGAGAAGCCCGTAGGCGACGATCAGCGCCGTCGTCTGCACCGGCGTCAGGATGTGCAGCCATATCGCGGCTGCGACGATGCCGAAGGCGAAGCCGGCGAGTCCGGCCGCCAGCGACGCGGCGAAGCTCGTGGCCAGAAAGAGGAGCAGGTCGATGGAGCCGATATCGCCGAGGCCGCTCAAATACGCGACCATCAGCGCACGCCGAAGCCAAAAGTGACGCCGGCCCGGACCTCGTCGAGCGTGTGGTCGTTGACCCACGCCCGGCGCAGGCCGAAGTCGAAGGCGACATTGTCGCGCGCCTGCCAGATCGCGCCGACAAGCCCCGATGTCGTTGTCAGCCGGCCGAAATCCCGCTCGTGGAACACTTCCGCGACCGGCCTCACGGTCCAGTCGTGCGGCCCCTCGACGATGGCACCGACGAACACGTCGCCATGCTGCTGTCGCGTCACCGCGGCGACAGCGTTGAGATGGACGCTCAGCAAGGGCCATCGCTGCGAGACGATGCCGGCAACGCTGCCGCCGGTGCCCGGCTCGTCGTTGATGCCCGGCAGGAGCAGCCCGAACTCCGTCGCGACGCTGGGGCCCGGCTTGTCCTGGAGGCTGCCTTCGCGCAGCACGCCCTTGAGGGACGCGGCGTTGCCGACCAGGCTCGACCGCCTGGCGCCGGCCGAAAGCCCATGCGCCGCCTGGCCCTCGAGCACGGCTTCCCAG
>DASVOY010000020.1:0-2451 GCA_036383115.1 Allostellaceae bacterium | reverse complement strand
GCGATCCCACTCCGCAACGTTCATCGGGCCCCGCTCCCGCTGGGAGCGGGCGCAAGCTGTGACGGTCGGCACTAAACGCTCCGCGCGATAAAAAGTTCATGTTATTCGCGTATTACGCAGGGCGGCGGTCGGCGGGACGCGGACAGGTGCGGCTTCGATGGGGAGCAATTCGCGAAACCCCACATCGGCGGGCGCCAGTTGACGCCCGCCGGGCCGCGCGCTCCAATCATCGGGGCGGCGGCAGGAGGCACTCATGGCGGAGGACAACGGCACCATCACCTGCGCCAGCCGCCACGCCGTGAGCGAGACGCTGCAGCGGCTCGAAGGGGCGCTTGCTGCGCGCGGCTTCCTCATCTTCTGCCGCATCGACCACAGCGCCGCCGCCGCGACGATCGGCGAGAAGCTGCTGCCGCGCACGGTGCTGATCTATGGCAACCCGCGGGTCGGCACCGCCGCCATGGCGCGCTTCCCGACCCTCGCCATCGACCTGCCGCCCAAGCTCCTGGTGTGGCAGGACGAGGCCGGCAAGGTGTGGGTGACCTACAACAGCGGCCAGTATTTCTTCGACACACTCTTCGCGCGCCACGGCGCCAAGGCTGATCCGGCACAGATCGAGGCTTACGATACGCTCCTCGCGGAGGTCGTCACGCACGCCGTCGAGTAGCGCCGCCGCTCGCCGCCGATTGACACGGCCAGTTGCGACTCTATCATCGCGGTCACCCCAAGGTAGAATAGCCGATTCGCCGTGCGGACACTTTCGGGCAGGGAGTTGAGAATGACCAAGGACATTGCGGCTCTCCGAGCCGTCTTTATCGTTGCCGCGACTGGGGCATTCATCCCCATGGCGGCCTTTGCCGAGTCCGACTGCGACCGCGAGGACGGCGCGCCGCCGACGATGTTCAACGCCAGGGTCGCGCCGGCCGGTATCGCGTCCAGCGGGTTCTTATTCTTCGGCAGCGGCAATCCGCCGACGGGCTTCGCGCAGCAGGAGGACCCGGCGACCCCGCTCGAGCTCGATCTGAGCGTTATCTATCGCACCGGCGACACCATTCAGCCGGCGGGGGCGACCAGCTGCGGCGAGATCATCTATCGCGTCCCCACGGGCGCGCAGATGGTCGATCCCGCGCACGGGGTCACCACCGCCAATCCCAACCGCGCTGCGTGGAACTTCAACTACGCGATCGTGCTCGGTGAATCGGCGGGAACGCTCCAGCAGTTCCTCGAGCGCAATGCGCTGCTGATCAAGATCGACTTGGACCCGGGCCCGGAGGTCCGGTCATTGACGCTTCATGCCGTCTATGACCCGGTCGTGAACCCGAAAGGGTCGCATATCGTCTGGAAGACTCGGCACGGCCAGATTCTCTTCGGCGATGACGGCGGCACCACTCAGGCCACCGAGAACTCCGAGAACGACGCCTTCTGGGCGGCGCTCATCGGCAGCGACCCGCAGCACCTCGGCTACACGTTCGGACCGGCGACTTTCAACGTCGATCTCATGGCCATCGCCCACAGCGGCCGTGTCCTCGCCGACATCCGCGGCATCATCGAGGTAGCCCCGCCGGCACCCTGAGCTCAGGGCGCGGCTAGAACAGCGCGGCAAGCGAAGGGGAGCGCGGGCGAGGGCGGCCGCGCTCCGGCCGCAGCATGCGGCAGCGGTTGGGCACGCCACCAGGCAAGCGATGCGTCGCAGCCATCGCCCGGCGGCAGCGGCGCCTGCGCCGCGCAGTCGGGCGAATCGGCCGGGCATTTGAGCCGGACATGGAAGTGCTCGTCGTGCCCGTACCACGGGCGGATGCGCTGGAGCCAAGCACGCTTGGCGCCGCCGACGCCGCGGCACAGCGCCTGCTTGATCTCGGCGTTGACGAACACGCGGTCGACCGCCGGGTCCTCCGCCGCGAGCCGGAGCAGCGTCACCTGGCGCGCGCCGAAGCGCTTGGGATCGATGCCCCCCGCGCCGGCGCGCAGCATCGAGGGCAGGGCCACCGTCTCGCGCGCGGCAGGCAGCAGCTTAGGCTTGGGATCGAGGTTGAACCAGATGTCGGCATCGATGCCGGTCTGGTGGCTGGCATGGCCGTAAGGCAGTGGGCCGCCGCGCGGCTGCGCCATGTCGCCGACATAGAAGGGCGCCAACCCCGCCGCCTGGGCGCGCCGGCCCAGGCGCTCGATGAAGGCGATCAGGGCAGGATGGCCGAAGTCGCGGCGGCGCGACAACCGGATCGTGGCATAGCCCGGTCCGTCATCCGGCAGCCGCAGGGCGCCGGCGAGGCAGCCGTGCGAGACGCCCCCCACCACCCGCGCCGGTCCGGCGCTGGGCCCGCCGACGACGCTCCATTCGTTGCTCGGCTCGCTGCGCGCGGCAGCCGGGGCGAGGAGCAGGGCGACGAGGAGAACGCGGGAGAAGAAAGTGGGCGGCATGGGCGGCGGGCGGCGGTTCTGTTATTGCGCGCATTT
>DASVOY010000019.1:0-3282 GCA_036383115.1 Allostellaceae bacterium | reverse complement strand
ACCTTGCCGCTCATGCCGATCCAAGCTGCAGCGATGGCCGCCAACGGCCGCATGGCCCGCCGCCTGCCGCGTCTCTATCACCGCTGGTCCTGCCGCATCCTGGGATTTCGGCTCACCGTGGCGGGCAAGCGATCGACGAAGCAGCCGACGCTCTTCGTCGCCAACCATACCTCCTATGTCGACATCGAGATCCTGGGCGCCCTCATCGAGGGCAGCTTCATCGCCAAGAGCGAGGTCGCACGCTGGCCGCTCTTCGGCTGGCTTGCCAAGCTGCAGCGCACCGTGTTCGTTGATCGCCGCGTGCGCAGCACCGCCGTGCAGCGCGATGCCATCAGTCAGCGGTTGGACCAGGGCGACGACCTCATCCTGTTTCCCGAGGGCACGGCGAATGACGGGAGTTGCGTGCTGCCGTTCAAGAGCGCGCTGTTCAGCGTCGCCAGCTATACCGGGGCGCACGGCCCGTTGCCGGTGCAGCCGGTTTCCGTCGCCTATGTGCGGCTCGACGGCATTCCCTTGGGCCGCTTCCATCGGCCCTTCTTCGCCTGGTATGGCGATATGACGCTTGCACCCCATCTATGGACCATGCTCGGCCTTGGCATCGTCGATATCGACGTGACCTTTCATCCGCCGGTCACGCTTGCGCAGTTCGGCTCACGCAAGGCGCTGGCGGAGCATTGCCATCGCGTCATCGCCGCCGGCGCGGCGAGCGCGCGCGCCGGACGGCCGCAAGAGATCGCGCCGCCTGCGCCCGCGGTCGAGCCGCAGGCATCGGCCGAGCCGGCGCGCCGCGCGGTCGGCGCCGAATAATCGCGGAAAGGCGGGCAGGGCAGGACATTGGCGAAGAAGCTCTACATCAGGACCTATGGCTGCCAGATGAACGTCTACGACTCCGCCCGCATGGCGGATGTGCTGGCGCCCTTGGGTTACGCTCCGGCCGCCGCGCCGGACGATGCCGACATGGTCATCCTCAACACCTGCCACATCCGCGAGAAGGCGGCGGAGAAGGTGTTCTCGGAGCTCGGCCGGCTGCGCGCGCTCAAGGCGCGCAAGGGAGAAGAGGGCCGCCGCATGATCCTCGCCGTCGCCGGCTGCGTCGCGCAGGCCGAGGGCGCCGAGATCCGCGCCCGCGCTCCCTTCGTCGACATCGTCCTGGGGCCGCAGACCTATCATCGTCTGCCCGAAATGGTGGCGCAGGTCGCACGCGCCGGCGGCCATGTGCTCGACACCGAGTTCCCGGCCGAGAGCAAGTTCGATCTCCTGCCGGAAAGCGCATCACCGCAGGGCATCGCCGCGTTCCTTTCGGTCCAGGAGGGCTGCGACAAGTTCTGCACCTTCTGCGTCGTGCCCTATACCCGCGGCTTGGAGTTCTCGCGGCCGGCTTCCGCCATCATCGCCGAGGCGCGCCGCCTCGTCGCGCAGGGCGCGCGCGAGATCACCCTCCTCGGGCAGAACGTCAACGCCTATCGCGGCGCCGCGCCGGCCGGAGATGAGTGGGGCCTCGGGCGCCTCATCCGCGCTCTGGCCGAGATCGAGGATCTTGTTCGCATCCGCTACACCACCTCGCACCCGCTCGATGTCGATGACGCGCTGATCGCCGCGCATCGCGACGTGCCGCAGCTCATGCCGTTCCTGCACCTGCCCGTGCAGTCCGGCTCCGACCGTATGCTTGCGGCGATGAACCGCCGCCACACCGCCGATGATTACCGCCGCGTCATCGGGCGCCTGCGCGCCGCGCGCGCCGACATCGCCTTCTCCTCCGACTTCATCGTGGGGTTCCCCGGCGAGAGCGACGCGGACTTCGCCGCGACGCTCGCTCTCGCCCGCGAGATCGGCTACGCCCAGGCCTTCTCCTTCAAGTACAGCCCGCGTCCGGGCACGCCGGCGGCGATGATGCCGGAGCAGGTGCCGGACGCGGTCAAGGCCGAACGGCTCGCTCTGCTCCAGGACCTGCTGGTCGGGCAGCAGCGTGCCTTCAATGCCGCATCGCTCGGCCGCGAGCTTCCCGTGCTGTTCGAGAAGCGCGGGCGGCATCGCGGCCAGCTCGTCGGCCGCAGCCCTTATCTCCAGGCCGTGCACGCCGCGGCGCCCGAGCGGCTCATCGGCACGGTGGTGCCGGTGCGGCTCATCCGTGCCGAGGCCAACAGCCTCGCCGGCGATGTGGCGCTCCTTGCCGTGGAGGTGCCGGCATGAGCGCCGCTCACGTTGATTCCGGCGGTGAGGGCGGCCGCGTGCAGATGCAATTCGACGACAATACGCTGCTGCCGCAGCTCTTCGGCGAGCGCGACCAGAATCTCGATCGCATCGAGCGCCAGCTCGGCGTCTCGCTCGTCTCGCGCGGCAACCGCCTCGCCATCTCGGGCCCGAGCGCGCGCACCGATGCGGCGCGCACCGCGCTCGCCGCCCTCTATGACCGCTTGAAGCGCGGCATGGAGGTGGATGCGGCGGCGGTCGACGCGGCGCTGCGCCTCGCCATCAACCGCAAGAACCCCACGGGGGCGGAACTCTGGGGCGAAGGCGACGAGATCCGCACGCGGAAACGCCGCATTTCGGCGCGCAGCGCCAACCAGGCCGCCTATATCCGCGCGCTGCGCGAGCACGAGCTGGTCTTCGGTCTCGGGCCGGCCGGCACGGGCAAGACCTATCTCGCCGTCGCCACCGCCGTCGACATGATGATGAGCGGCACGGTCGAGCGCATCGTCCTGTCGCGCCCGGCGGTCGAGGCGGGCGAGCGCCTAGGCTTCCTGCCCGGCGATCTGCGCGAGAAGGTCGACCCCTATTTGCGGCCGCTCTATGATGCGCTCTACGACATGCTGCCGGGCGAGCAGGTGATGAAGCGGCTCAACAGCGGCGAGATCGAGATCGCGCCGCTCGCCTTCATGCGCGGCCGCACGCTGGCCAATGCCTACGTCATTCTCGATGAGGCGCAGAACACGACGCCGGTGCAGATGAAGATGTTCCTGACTCGCCTCGGCGAGAATGCGCGCATGGCGGTGACCGGCGACCTGTCGCAGGTCGACCTGCCGCATGGCGCGCAGTCGGGCCTGCGCGACGCCATCGACACGCTCGCGGGCGTCGACGGCGTCGCGCGCGTCGATTTCACCGAGGCCGACGTAGTGCGCCATCCGCTGGTGGCGCGCATCGTGCGCGCCTACGACCAGCGCGACCGGCGCGCGCACGCCGCGCCGCGCGCGAAGAAAAGCGATGACCGACGATCCTGACCGCGGCGGCACGCCGACCATCGACATCGCCGAGCCTTGCGCGCTGTGGCGCGAGCGGCTGCCC
>DASVOY010000018.1:0-9544 GCA_036383115.1 Allostellaceae bacterium | reverse complement strand
CTCCGCCCAACGCTCGAGCGGCAGCGTGTGCGAGATGTGCGGACGGAGATGGCCGGCCGCGGCGAGCGTGCTCAACGCCTCGATCTGTCGCGCGCGGAGCATCGGGTTGCGGCGGGCGGCCTCGCCGGCGCGCACGCCGATCACCGCGGCTCCCTTGATGAGCACGAGAGTGGTCTTGGCCGCGCCGATCCCGCCGGTGAACCCGACCACCAGCAGGCGGGCGCCCCAGGCAATACAGCGCAGGCTCTCTTCGACGACCGCGCCGCCGACGGGATCGAAGACGACGTTGGCGCCATCGCCATTGGTGATGCGCTTGACCGCATCCTTGAAGCCCTCGCTTCCGTAGCGAATGACGTGGTCGGCGCCACGGGCGCTCGCCACCTGCAGCTTCGCCCCGCTCGATGCGGCGGCGATGACGGTGGCGCCCAAGAGCTTGCCGATCTCGACCGCCGCCAGGCCGACCCCGCCGCCGGCGCCGTGCACCAGGAGAGTCTCGCCCGCTTCCAGCCGGGCGCGGTCGACCAGCGCGTGGTACGCGGTGCCGTAGGCAGCGCGGAACGTCGCCCCCTCGGCAAAGCTGAAGCCGGGCGGCAGCGGCATCGCCTGGCCGGGCAGAACCACGGCCTCCTCGGCGTAGCCGCCCTGGCGGAGCTGCACCATCACCCTGGCGCCCACGGCGAACGGGCCATCGACATCGCGGCCGATCTCGGCCACGGTTCCCGCCGCCTCGTGGCCGGGAATGAAGGGCAGCGGCGGCTTGTGCTGATAGAGGCCCGCAACGATCAGCAGGTCCGGGAAGTTGATGCCGGCGGCGCGGATCGTCACGCGAATCTGGTCCGGTGCCAGCGGCAGCGGCGCGATCTCCTCGAGTACGAGGTCCTCGGGCGTGCCGAGCTTTCGGCATAGGACGGCCCTCGGCATGCTCAACCGCTCGGGCGCTGGCGCCGCAGCCACGGCGCGTAGATGAAGGGCAGGATGGCCGCCGGGGCCAGCAGCGGGTAGGTGAGATGGGCGTTGCCGAGCGCTCCCAGGACGGCGCCGAGCGCGTAGCTCAGCCAGACGAGCGCAAAGATCGCGACACCGTCCGAGGACGGGGCGGCTTCCTTGTCGCGGCGCATCCACAGCCACGCGATCAGCCCCTCGCCGAGCTTCTGCAAATTGCCGGTGATGAACACCGTGTTGAGGCTGACGCCACCGAACCGGGTCGCGGCCGCATTCTGCATGCCCATGGCGAGCGCCAGCATCGGCGCGGCCACCGGCCTATCCTGAAAGCTGCAGACGACATGCAGCACCGCGGTGAGGGTCAGCGCCACCGAAGTCGGCGCACCCAGCTGCAGCAGCGCGCGCGACAGCAGGACGCCGGTCAGGAACACGGCGATGATCCCGCCGTAGAAGGCCGCGCGATGCGGGTCCGCCTCGGCGAGCCCGATCCCCAGCAGGATGGTGTTGCCGGTCATGAGCCCGGCGAAGGCGTCGAAGCGCAAGAACCCGATGGTGTCGGCATATCCCGCGATGACGGCAAGCACGCACGCCTCTGGCAAGACCGCTGCTCCTCAGTGACAGGCATTCATGCCGCTTCCTGCTCCTCCGCGGCCGACGATACGCGACGCTCCCGCGCGTAGCGGATGAGGGCGACGAAACGATAGATGCCGTGAACGAACTTGCCGTAGGGCATGGTGATGAAGAAGCCGAGCACCACGCCGAGATGGAGTGCGAGGAGAGGGCCCATCACCGCCGTCTCGCGCAGCACGAGAAGCGCCAGCCCGGTGAGGCCGGTCATCAGCAGCATGGCGATGAAGGCGACATCCATGCCGAGGCGCGCCGTGTCCTGCAGCGCAGGATCGCGCCGCCACTTGGCCGCGAGCAGGCCCGCGCCGCCGATCACCAGCCCGATGCCGCCGATCGTGCCGAGGACCACCGGCAGATCGTACCAGGGGTAGGGCGCCTCCCGTCCCAGGAGAAAATGATAGACCGTCGCGACGCAGGTCGAGGCGAAGCACAGCAGGAAGCCGTAGAAGACCAGGTGGTGATAAATTCTGCGCCGATCTGTCGGGCGCTCGTCGTCATTCATGCAGCCGACGCTGCCGCCGTCGAGGTAGCGCAGCCGGGCTGCATCCTTCATCGCTTGCCAGAGCGAGCGCGGCTCAGTCAACATCGCCATCGACTCGCCGATGTCGCGCCAGAACCGACGCACGCCCATCGCGAGCGCCACGATCGCATAGAGGAACGCCACGCTGAAGAGGATCGCCATCGCTTTGTGCGGCATCAGCCGATAGAAGGCGCCAGGCCCGGTCTGGACGCCGAAAACAACCGAAGGATCATCGAGCGCGACAAAACCCAGGACGAAGCCCGCGACGCACAGCACCGCGACGATGGTGATCGCGAGCCCGTTGCGCGCGAACATGCCGGAGAGGGCCGGCGGCCACGCATAGGCTTGATAGGACTCGGCGCGAACCTCTGCCAGGGTTTTCGGCACATTGACGTTGAACTCGTGTGGCGGCGCGAACTGGCAATCGTAGTAGCACGCACCGCAGCCATGGCAGAGATTGGCGAGATAGTTGAGATCGCCGTCCGGAAAGGCACGCCGCATTTCCATCGCCGGGAAGACCGCGCAGAGCCCCTCGCAATAACGGCAGGAATTGCACACCGTCATCAGCCGGTCGGCCTCGCCGAGGGCCCTAGTTGCGTGCATTGCGGGCGGCCTCCCGTCCCGCGATGCGGCCGAAGACGCTGCCGATGGTCATGCCGATGCCGGCGGCGTAGCCGCGGCCGAGCACGTTCCCGGCCATGATCTCGCCGGCGGCGAACATATTGGCCGCGGGCGTGCCGTCCTGCATCAGCATGCGGGCATCCTGGTTCACGCGCGTCCCCAGATAGGTGAAGGTGATGCCGGGGCGGACGGGATAGGCGTAGAAGGGCGCGGTTTCGATGCGTCTTGCCCAATGGCTCTTCGGCGGGGTCAGCCCTTCGGTGCGGCAGTCGTCGAGCACGGTGTGGTCGAAGCGGCCGGGCCGGACCGCGGCGTTGAAGCTGTCGACCGTCGCTTCGAGTGCGCGGGGATCGAGGCCCAGCTTTCCCGCGAGCTCGCAGATGCCGGCCGCCTGGACAGGCGGGTAGAGCGATGGCATGAAAAGCCCGAGCGAGGAGGCATCGAAGACGATGTAGGCGATCTGGTCGGGCTGTGCCGCGACGAGCCGGCCCCAGATCGCGTAGCGCTTCGGCCAGACATCCTCGCCCTCGTCGTAGAAGCGATGCGCGTGCTTGTTCACGACGATGCCGAAGACGACGCAATCGAGCCGGGTGATGATACCGCCATCGAAGCGCGGCGCGCGCGCGTCGATGGCCACGGCGTGGCACTGGGTGGGGTCACCGACCTGGCCGACGCCGTTGTCGATGAGGATCTTGAGCAGCGAGCCTTTATTGTAGGGCGTGCCGCGGATCAGGAAATTGTCCGCGGCGTCGCCCCAATATTTCTTGAGCCACTCGATATTGGCCTCGAAGCCGCCGGCGGCGGCGACGAGCGCGGCGGCGCGCACGGTGATCTGCTCTTCGGCGCGCGCCACGATAGCGGAGAGGAACATGCCCGTGTCGATCTCGAGATCGACGACCTCGGCGTCATATTCGACCTCGACACCCAATCGTTCGGCGGTGAGGTAGAGCGCGTTGAGCATCGCCCGGCCGCCGCCGAGGAAGAACGAGTTGGTCCGCCCCAGGCTGAGCGTGCCGCCGAGCGAGGGCTGGAAGCGCACG
The DNA here is from genome assembly GCA_036383115.1 of Allostellaceae bacterium. Lineage (GTDB taxonomy): Bacteria > Pseudomonadota > Alphaproteobacteria > ATCC43930 > CGMCC-115725 > DAHUYF01. The sequence goes on along the minus strand of DASVOY010000018.1, from coordinate 5,794 downwards.
CCCTGCTCGGCGATCCAGTGCAGCATCTCCTTGGACTGGCCGATCATGAAGCGGGCGAGCGCCTCGTCCGTGTTGCCGCCGGTCACGCGCAGCAGATCGTCCCAGAACTCCTCCTCGGTATAGGGCCCGGTCAAGGTCCCGGTGGCGCCATCATGGGCGCAGCGCATGTTGCGCGTGTGCCGGGTATTGCCGCCGCGATAGAACTTCGGCGCCGCCTCCAGGACGAGCACGGAGGCGCCCGCTCGCCGCGCGCTGATGGCGGCGCACAGCGCGGCATTGCCGCCGCCGACCACGAGCACGTCGAACTTCCGCGAGAGATCGACCATCTTGCCTGGACTTTACTCGGTCGCTGCCCAACGGAGGAACTGCCGCTTCATCGCATTGACCCGCGCCAGATAGCCGGCGACCTCGTGGTCGCCGCAGCGCTGGCCGGGGGCGAGGCGGAAGCCCCGACGCGCATAGGCGTCGGCCGGCCCGGCGCCGCACAAATGGATCATGGCGGCGAGGTCCTGCTTCTGCTGGGGGGTTGCGGCGGCACCCGGCCGGCGGCCGAGGATGTCGGCGACGTTGCGGTCGAGGTAGACCGCGGCCAGCTCGACCGCGTGGCTCGGCAGGACCCGGGTATAGAGGCTGTTGAACCAGCACGATCCCATGTCGTGCCAGGGCCCGTCCGCGACCACCGCGTGATGGCGGATGCAATAGCGCCGGGCCTCGGCGAAGGCCCCGTCGGTCATCTGGTACATGCCGACCGCGCTCGATGCCGGGCGGTAGATCTCGAAGGGATTCCATGAGAAGCGCCAGCGCCAATACGTTCGGGCCACCGGATTGCCCGAGGCCTCGACCTGGGCCAGCGCGGCCAGCAGCTCGGGGGTGATGGCAGCGGTGGCGTTGGCGCGGAACAGCGGCTCATACTGCCGCCAGGTCTCGGCCGGCATCTTCATGAGCGTGCCGCTCACCGGGAAGAACATCTCCGTCGGCTTGCGGATCACCTGGTAGGCCAGGTTCAGCGCCGCCAAGACCGTGAGCGCGCAGAGCACGCCGATGGCGATCTGGACCCACAGCGGCGCGGCCCGCAGCACCCGGCGCGCCCACCGGATCCACGGGCGCAGGCGCCGATTCCACCGGCGAAGCCGCCGCGCCAATGCCGCCCAGTCCGGACGCAAGCGCATCCTGCGGAAGGTGGCTCTGGCGGTGCGCGGCGACGGCATCGAGGCGATGCCCGCATTATGCCCGAGCGCGCGGGCCCTCGCCAGCGAAGGCGTATGCGGCGCGGGCGCGCGCCTTGCGCCGACCGGGCTCACTGGAACATCACGAACCCCGCCGCCGGAACCTCGATGGCGACGGCGCGCCCGCCGCCGGCGCGCGGCTCGACCGCGACGCTCTGCCCGGCCTGACCGGCGGTGGTGGAGTAGAGGCATTCCATCCGCTTCCGTCCGGATTGGAGATCGGCATCGAGCGTGACCCAAGCCGATCGCGCCGCGGCCTGGTCGGTGTTGATCGCCAGCAGGATCTCGTCGCGGTCGAAGAGGCGCGACCAGGCGACGACGGTCGAGCTCCCCGGTGCTCCTCGGCGTCATCTTCTCCTCCCTCGGCATGTGAAAAGGAGCAGCCGATGCCGGCGCCCGCCATCGGCGCGCAGCTGCCTCTGGCGCCGCTCCAGACTATCACCGGCCGGCAGGCGACGCGGCCTGCCGATTTGAGTGTCGCGGTAAGCCGAGTTACAGGTCCGGCAGAAGCAGGACGACCCGGAACCCTGGCGCGGCAGGCCTACAAGATCTGAGGCGCGACGGGCCGACGCGTCATAAGACGAAACGGCCCTTGGTCTCTGGGATCACCGCGGCGCCGATCAGGTAGAGCAGGAAGATGGCCGCGGTGAACGCCGCCAGCGCCGCGGGGATGCCCTGGGGCGACCCGCTGGCGAGCGAGACGAAGGTCGGCATGGTGCCGCCGAGCGCGAAGCCGATGTTCCACGACAGCCCCGTGCCGCTCGCGCGCAACGCGGTCGGGAAGCGCTCGTTCAGAAAGATCAGGATGGGCGCGTAGCCGGCATTGCCGAGGAAGGTGATGGCCATGGCATAGGCGAAGATCGCGCTGAAATCCGTCGCCGCCGCCATCCCGAGATAAAGCAGCGGCAACAGCACCAGGCAGAGCGCGCCGACGATGATGAAGGTCTTCTTGCGGCCGATCCGGTCGCTGATGTAGCCGGTCAAGGTCGCCGCGACGATCACGACGGCGCTCGCCGCGATTAGGATCGAGGACGCTTGCGCGGCCGGAACCTTGTTCACCACCTTGAGGAAAGCCGGCATGTAGCCGGAGGTCAGATAATATCCTGCCCCGCCGCCGAACGTGATCAGCAGATTGACCAGCAGCACCGGCAGATGCTCGCGCGAGAACAGCGCCCTGAGCGGCGCATGCGGCGTGCGCGCCTGGGCGCGCTTTGCGCTCAATTCCTTGAAGAACGGCGACTCCTCGAGCGCCTTGAAGATGGCGAGGCCGAACACCGCGCTCAGAATCCCCGAGAAGAACATGACGCGCCAGCCCCACACCGCGAAAGCCGGGCCGGGAAACAGCGTCGAGGTGATCAGGAAGGCCAAGGAGGCCAGCAGCGCGCCGATCCCGGCGCCGCCGCCGCCGATGAAGCCCGACATGACGCCGCGCCAATGCGGCGGCACCGACTCGGTGCCGATGGTGTGAGTGGACGCGACCACGCCACCGACGAAGACGCCCTGCACCAGGCGCAGGATGAGGAAGAGCACGGGCGCGATGACGCCGGCCTGCTGGATGGTCGGGAGCGCGCCGAACAGCGCGGTGCTGATGCCGACGCCCGTCACGGCGGTGATCATCGCCCCGCGGCGCCCGTGGCGGTCGGCGTAGGACCCGAAGATCGCCGAGCCGACCGGTCGCATCAGCAGCGTCACCGCGAAGGAGGCGTAGACCGCGGCCAGCGACAGCGTCGGCACGGAGGAGGGGAAGAACAGCTCGCCGACCACGGGCGCGACGTAAAGCAGGATGAAGAGATCGAAGAGGTCGAGCGACCATCCCAGGCACGAGGCGATGATCGCCACCACCTTCTGGCGGTTGGTGACGGCCGCTTGCTGACTTGCCAGCGCGCTTGCTGTGACCACGTGCTCCTCCCCTGCGTTTGTCGTTCGCGCTGGCGATCTCCGCCGCCGGTTGGCGCTGCCCGATGCCTGGAGCGTAAGAGACGCAGGGAATCGTGCCCAATAAGACTTTCTTATCGGCATGATCAGGCCGGATGATCCCCTCGACGCCCTCTTCGCGCGTATCAGGGGCGGTGATTGCCCGGATAAAAAAGACTTATTGGCGGTGGGGCGGGGATGCGCCGACAATATGGCAACAAGGCGCAGCCGGGGCCGCGTGGCTCCAAAGCGCCACTATTCGCTGTGGAGGATGCCGTGGATGCGCCATATCCGACACGAGAAAACCGCGAGGCGGAGCGGCAGAAACGGTTTCGCGCGCAATACATCGCCGCGACGCCGTCCTGGTACCGCGGCGAGTATCATCTCGCCTTCATGCTGGCGGTGACGCTTGGTACCATCGCCTTCTGCTGGTCCAGGCTCGACCATCCGACCGTCTATGAATGGCTGATGCTCGTGCCGATCTTCCTGTTCGGCAACTGGGTGGAATGGGCCGGGCACCGTTACCTGCTGCATCGTCCGGTCAAGGGGCTGGAGATGGTCTACAAGCGCCATTGCGGCGTGCATCATCAGTTCTTCACCGACCACGACCTGACCTACAAGGGGCAGAAGGAATGGCGGGCGCTGCTTTTCCCGCCCTTCGCGCCCATGGCCTTCCTCCTCATGGCGCTGCCGCCGGCGCTCGTCGCGGGGGCGCTGTGGTCGGCCAATGCCGCCTATATCGCCATGCTCGGCATGGCCGGCTATTACCTCATGTATGAGGGGCTGCACACGCTCTCGCATCTGAGCGACGAGCGCTACCCGTATCTGCGCCATATCCCGCTGGTGAACACGGTGCGGCGCATGCATGTCACCCACCACAAGCTGGGCTTCATGCAGACGCGGAACTTCAACCTGACCTTCCCGCTCTGTGACGCTCGCTTCGGCACCAGCGACCTCGATCGCGGCGTGCTCGGGACGCTGTTCAACGGGCCGAGCAACGCGCAGGCGCGCCGCGATCTCCGGCCCGATCGTCCGCCGGCGGAGTTCGGCCCCGCCGAGGACCGCCCCGCCGGCCATAGGCCCGCCTGACACGTGTCCGCGAAGCGCCTCATCATCGGCATATCGGGTGCGTCGGGCGTCATCTACGGCGTCCGGCTCCTCGAACTGCTGCAGCCCACGGACATCGAGACGCATCTCGTGATGTCGCGCTCGGCCGAGGTCACGCTGACGCTCGAGACCGTGCACAAGCCGGCCGAAATCCGCGCGCTGGCCAGCGTGTTCCATCCTGTGCAGGACATCGCCGCCGCGATCTCGAGCGGATCGTTCAAGACGCTCGGTATGATCATCGCGCCCTGCTCGATGCGCTCGATGTCCGAGATCGCGACGGGCGTGACCTCGACCCTGCTGACCCGCGCCGCCGACGTCGCGCTGAAGGAGCGGCGGCGCCTCGTGCTGATGGTGCGCGAAACGCCGCTCCACGCCGGCCATCTCCGGACCATGCTGACGCTGTCCGAGATGGGCGCGATCGTCGCGCCGCCGGTGCCGGCGTTCTACGCCAAGCCGGACAGCGTCGCCGCCATGATCGACCACACGCTCGGCCGCGTCCTCGACCTCTTCGATATCGAAGTCGGCACGGTCAGGCGCTGGCGCGACACGCCGGCCGAGGGCAGAGAGAGAAGGGACAGCGATGATTGAAGCCGCCGCGCCGGTGACGAGCTTTCGCGCCTGGCTCGACCATCTTGCGGCGCGCGACCGTCTGGCCGTCATCCGGCCGGGCGTGCCCTTGCGCTTCGAGCTGGCGGCGATCGCCAAACGGCTCGACGGCAAGCAGGCGACGCTCTTTCCCCGGCCGGGCGGCCATGCCATCCCGGTGGTTTCTGGCCTCGTGGCGGATCGCGGCTGGATCGCCGAGGCCATGGGGGTGAGCGGCGGCGAGGTGCTGACGCGCTTCCAGGACGCGGCGCTCAATCCCATCCCATGGCGCGAACTCGCCAAGGCGCCGGCGCAGGAGGTGGTGATCGAGCGCGGCATCGATCTCGGCGCGATGCTGCCGCTGCCGACGCACAACGAGCTCGACAGCGGTCCCTATATCACCGCCGGCCTCGTGATCACCCGCAACCCGCGCACCGGCATCCAGAACGTCTCGATCAACCGCTGCCAGCTCAGCGGCCCGGACCGGCTCGGCGTGCTCATCCTGCCGCGCCACACGCATTACTTCTACGAGCTGGCCGAGCAGGCGGGCGAAGCGCTCGAGGTGGCGATCGTCATCGGCGTCGACCCGCTGACCTTGCTCTCGTCCCAGGCCATCGTGCCGATCGACCAGGACGAGCTCGAGATCGCCGGCGCCCTCCACGGCAAGCCGCTCGACGTCGTCAAATGCGTGACCAAGGAGCTGCGCGTTCCCGCCCACGCCGAGATCGTCATCGAGGGCCGCATCCTGCCGCGGGCGCGCGCGCCCGAAGGCCCGTTCGGCGAGTTCCCGCAATATTACGGCGAGCGCGCTGCGCGCCACGTGATCGAGATCACGGCGGTCACGCAGCGCCGCGACGCGCTGTTTCACACCATCGTCGGCGGCGGGCTCGAGCATCTTCTGCTCGGCGCGATCCCGCGCGAGGCGACACTGCTCGCACATCTGCGCCGCAGCTTCCCGAACG
>DASVOY010000017.1:0-2902 GCA_036383115.1 Allostellaceae bacterium | reverse complement strand
ACTGGAGCGGGCGAAGGGATTCGAACCCTCGACCCCAACCTTGGCAAGGTTGTGCTCTACCCCTGAGCTACGCCCGCGCCCCATTGCGGCGGCGGAAAATGCGGTGCCGCGGCAAGGGGCGCATCATACAAAGCCGCCATGCGTTTGCAAGTCTTGGCGGCGGGCGCGCGGCTCGGTCAAAATGCGCGCATGACCGCGATGACCAGGCGCTGCGCCGCCGCCGTCCTGATGCTGGGCCTCTTGCCACTCGCCGGCTGCGGCATCCGCGAGGCGAGCCTCGGCGACCGCTGCGCGGACGCGATGAAGCAGGCCTTCCCAGGTGGCAGCATCAAGGTCACGAACTCGCAAGTCGCGCAGGACAGCACCGGCGCCAGCCTCACCGCGATGATCGCCCGGGTCGACGGTGTCAGAACCGAGGTTCCGGCGGAGGGGCCGCTCGCCCGCGATGTCGCCGTCGAGTGCCGCTTCGAGGAGAACGTCCTTACCAGCTTCCGCTGGACCGCCGGGCCATTGCAGCGCTCCTCGGGCGGCCGCTGAGCCCCATGCCCGCCACGCCGGACGAGCTGTTTCGGCGCCTCGACGCGCTCGGCATCCGCCACGTCACCCACCGTCATCCGCCGCTCCACACCGTCGCCGAATCGGTGATGCTGCGCGGCGCGCTGCCGGGCGGGCACTGCAAGAGCCTTTTCCTGAAGGACCGCAAGGGCGGGTTGTGGCTCATGGTCTTGCTCGAGGACCGGCGCATCGATCTCAAGGCGCTGGCCGACCGGCTCGGCGCGCCGCGCTTTTCCTTCGGGAGCCCCGAATTGCTGCAAGCGGTCCTCGGGGTTGCTCCCGGCAGCGTCACGCCCTTCGCCCTGATGAACGACCAGGAGCGCTGCGTCAGCGTGGTGCTGGACGCCGCGATGCTCGAGCGCGACCCGCTCAATTATCACCCCCTGGTGAATACCGCCACGACGGCGATCGTGCCGGGCGATCTCCTGCGCTTCATCGGCGCGTGCGGCCATCATCCGCGCATCCTGGATCTCGCCGGGCTCGACCGGGAAGCGGCCTCGGAAGGCGCATGACAGGGTCTCCGGGGGGATGCTTGTCAGCGGCACGGCGGGCCGCCATGTTAGGGGAAAATCAGAGGACTCGGCATCATGGAAACCATCCTTGGCGGCGCCGCAGCGCCAGCGACCGGCGCCAACCTGATCAAGAACGGCTCGACCCAGAGCTTCATGGCCGATGTCATCGACGCCTCGCACGAGGCGGCGGTGGTCGTCGATTTCTGGGCGCCATGGTGCGGCCCGTGCAAGCAGCTCGGCCCGGCGCTGGAGAAGGCGGTGCGCGACGCCAAGGGAGCAGTGCGGCTGGTCAAGATCGACATCGATCAGAACCCCGAGCTGGCGCAGCAGATGCGCATCCAGTCGATCCCGGCGGTCTATGCCTTCAAGGACGGCAGGCCGGTGGACGGCTTCGTCGGCGCGCTCCCCGACAGCCAGGTGAAGCAGTTCGTGGCGCGCCTCGCCGGCGGTGCCGCCGGCCCGTCCCCGATCGAGGAGGCGGTGGCGCTCGGCAAGGAGGCGCTCGCCGCGGGCGACGCGCCGCGCGCCGCCAACATCTTCGGCCAGGTGCTGCAGCACGAGCCCGGCAACGCCGAGGCCATCGCCGGGCTGGCGCGCACGGCGATCGCGCGCAAGGACTACGCCAAGGCGCGCCAGCTGCTCGACCGCGCACCGCCCGAGGCCGCGAAGCATGCCGAGGTCGCGGCCGCGCGCACCGCGCTCGAGCTCGCCGAAGCCGGCGAGAAGGCGAAGGGTGATCTGGTCGAGCTGCGGCTACGCCTCGAGCGCGACCCCAAGGACCACCAGGCGCGCCTTGACCTCGCCGCGGCGCTCTTCGCTTCGGGAGAGCGCGACAAGGCGGTCGACGAGCTGCTTGACCTCGTCCGGCGCGATCGGCAGTGGAACGACCAGGCGGCGCGCAAGCAGCTCCTCAAATACTTCGAGGCGATGGGGCCGACCGATCCGCTCACGGTGTCGGCACGCAAGCGCCTGTCCTCGATCCTCTTTTCATGAGCCGCTCGCCCTTCGAGCCCGGTTTCGAGCAGCTCCCGGCGACGTTGCCGATCTTTCCTCTCACCGGCGTGCTGCTGCTGCCGGGCGGCAGGTTGCCGCTCAACATTTTCGAGCCGCGCTATCTCGCCATGATCGGCGACGCGCTCAAGGGCGAGCGCATGATCGGCATGGTGCAGCCGCAGGAGGGCCAGGGCGATGCCGGCGAGCCGCCGGTCTACCGCACCGGCTGTGCCGGCCGCATGACCTCGTGGAGCGAGACCGATGACGGGCGTTATCTCGTCACGCTGGCCGGCATGGCGCGCTTCGACATCGCCGAGGAGCTGCCGCGTGACGGCCTCTACCGGCGCGTCGTGCCCGACTGGCAGCGCTGGCGCGGCGATCTCGAGGAGGGCGAGGCGCTGGCAGCGGGCGACCGGCAGCGGCTGCTCGCGGCGCTCAAGCCGTTCTTCGAGCACCAGGGCATCTCCGCCGATTGGCAGGCGATCGAGGCGAGCCCGGGCGAGCGTCTCGTGACCACGCTCGCCATGGCCTGCCCGTTCGCGCCGCGCGAGAAGCAGGCGCTGCTCGAGGCCGGCGGCGTCGGCGAGCGGGCGCGCCTCTTGAGCGGGCTCATGGAAATGGCGGCGCTGGGCGGCGATCAGCCGGCCGACGGCGCGCGCCACTGATTTGGGGGAGGGTTTGTCATGGCCGACAACGCCGAGGTCGATCCGCGGCTGCTGGAGATCCTGGTCTGCCCGCTCACCAAGGCGACCTTGCGCTACGACCGGACGGCGCAGGAGCTGATCAGCGTCGAGGCGGGGCTGGCCTATCCGATCCGCGATGGCATCCCGATCATGCTGGTC
>DASVOY010000016.1:0-12879 GCA_036383115.1 Allostellaceae bacterium | reverse complement strand
TCTCGGCTGGTCCATAGTGAAGCGGCGGCGCACTTCCGTGTAGGCGGGAGTGATGCAGAACGGCGTCCATATGACCCACTCCTAGGGCACCCGGGCGCTTAGATGTAGGTTTCACGTGAAACATTCCGGCCGCGCGCCCGGGTGCCGCACATGGTTTTCCGCGCGACTGCGCTGCCGGTCGGCCCTGCCGCCGCGGCCAACGCGGCATGCCCAGGCCGAATCCGGTACGCGCGCCTGTAGCTCTTTCAAGCCGGTGCGGTCGCGTGCCCAAGCTAGGGCCGCGGCGCCAGCGGCAGCCGCGGTCGCGGCCGGATCATCTGAAAAGCGGCAAGCGGGACGAAGATCCACTGCAGCACGGGCGAAAGGCCCGTGCCCAGCGGCGGCAGCACCGGCATCCACACGGAATAGGTCCAGCTCTGCCGGACCTCGACATTCAGCCATTCGCTGAAAACCGTGTAGGCGATGCCGATGACGATCGCCAGCGCCATGACGCGCCGATAGCTGCGGAAAGGCCACGCTCGATCAGCCGCCAGCAGAACCGCGAGCGACAGCGACGCCGCGGCGATCACGACATCGCCGGCCGTGCAATGGATCACCGCGAAGGCGAGGTATCCCGCTTCGGCCGTGCGCCAGATCGTATAGAGCGGCAGCTGGGCGATCTCCCATGCGAGATCCATGGCCGCGACCATCGACAGATAACCCAGCATGAGGCGTCCGCGCGCCCGCATTGTGTCCCGATCCGCGCCCCGCCATAGCGAGATCGTCATCGTTGCTTAGCCGAGCGACGCGCGCCTGAGGCGCAGCGCATTGCCGATGACCAGGACGGAGCTGGCGCTCATCGCCGCGCTGGCGATCATCGGATTGAGCAGCAGCCCGGTCCAGGGATAGAGCACGCCCGCTGCGATCGGCACGGCCAATGCGTTGAAGACGAAGGCGAAGAATAAATTCTGCCGAATGTTTGCCATGGTCGCGCGGCTCAGGCGCCGCGCCCGCAAGATGCCGCGCAAATCGCCCTTGACCAGCGTCACCTGGGCGCTCTCCAGGGCGACGTCGGCGCCGGTGCCCATGGCGATCCCGACCTGGGCCTGCGCCAGCGCCGGCGCGTCGTTGATGCCGTCGCCGGCCATCGCGACGAAACGGCCCTCGTCCTGGAGTCGCTTCACCGCCGCCGCCTTCTGATCCGGCAGCACCTCGGCCAGGATGTCGTCGATGCCGAGCTTGCGGCCGACGGCCTGGGCCGTGCTGCGGCTGTCGCCGGTGAGCATGACGATGCGAATCCCGTCCGCCCGGAGCGCCGCGATGGCGTCGGCGGCGCCTTCCTTGATCGGATCGGCGACCGCGACCAGCCCGGCGGCGCGGCCATCCACCGCCACCAGCATCACCGTCTGCCCGTCGCGGCGGCGCGCCTCGGCCTGTGCCGGCAGGTCACCCGGATCGATGCCCAGCATCTGCAAGAGCGCGAGGTTGCCGACGGCGACGCTCTTGCCGTCGACCGTGCCGATGACGCCCTTGCCGGTCTCGGAGCGGAAATCCGCGGTCCGGGCAAGCGGCAGATTGCGCTGCTCCGCACCCTTGGTGATCGCCGCCGCCAACGGATGCTCGCTACCCTGTTCCAGGCTCGCCACGAGATGGAGCAGCTCGCCCTCCGCCATGCCGCCCGAGGTTGCCACGCCGACGAGAAGCGGCTTACCGAGGGTGAGCGTGCCGGTCTTGTCGATGACGAGGGTGTCGACCTTCTCCATCAGCTGGAGCGCCTCGGCATTCTTCACCAGCACGCCGGCCATGGCGCCGCGGCCGGTGCCGACCATGATCGCCATCGGCGTGGCCAGCCCGAGCGCGCAGGGGCAGGCGATGATGAGCACGGCGACGGCGTTGAGCAGCGCGAAGGCCATGGCCGGTGCCGGCCCATAGATGGACCACACGCCGAAGGCGGCCACCGCCACCAGCACCACGCCGGGCACGAACCAGGCGGAGACGCGGTCGGCGAGACTCTGGATCGGCGCGCGCGAGCGCTGCGCCCGCGCCACCATGGCGACGATCCGCGCCAGCAGCGTCTCGGCGCCGATGCGCTCGGCGCGCATGATGAGGCTGCCGGTGGTGTTGAGCGTGGCGCCGGTCACCTTGTCGCCGGGCGACTTCTCGACCGGAATCGGCTCGCCGGTGATCATCGACTCGTCGACGGCGGTATGGCCCTCGAGCACGACGCCGTCGACCGGGATCTTCTCGCCGGGCCGGACGCGCAACCGGTCGCCGCGCGTCACCTGATCGAGCGGGATGTCCTCGTCGCGGCCGTCCTCGCGCACGCGCCGCGCCGTCGCCGGGGCGAGGTCGAGCAGCGCGCGGATGGCGCTGCTCGTCTGCGAGCGCGCGCGCAGCTCCAGCACTTGGCCGAGCAGGACCAGGGTGGTGATGACGGCCGCCGCCTCGAAATAGACGGGGACCTCGCCGTGCATGCCGCGGAAGGACGCTGGGAAAACGTCCGGAAAGATCGCGGCGACGAGGCTGTAGAGGTACGCGACGCCGGTGCCCAAGGCGATGAGCGTGAACATGTTGAGGCGGCGATTCACGAGCGACTGCCAGCCGCGCGCGAAGAATGGCCATCCGCCCCACAGCACCACCGGCGTTGCCAGCACGAACTGCAGCCAGACGAAACCGCGCGGCGACACGGCGTGCGCGATCGCGCCGCCCAAGAGATCATCGAGCATGACCAGGGCGAAGAGCGGGGCGGAGAGGGCGACGCCGACCCAGAAGCGCCGTGTCATGTCCGCGAGCTCGGGATTGGCCTCCTCGCCGGCCGCCGTCGGCGTGATGGGCTCCAGCGCCATGCCGCAGATCGGGCAGCTGCCTGGGCCCTTCCGCAGGATCTGCGGATGCATGGGGCAGGTCCACAGCGTGACGACGGGCGTCGGCTTCGGCTGCACCGGAAGCGGCGCGCCGGCAGCCGCCAGATATTGCGCCGGCGTCGCCCGGAATTTCTCGCGGCAGCGCTCGCTGCAGAAGAAATACGTCTGGCCCTGATGATCGAGGCGGTATTTCGCCGTGGCCGGGTCGACCGTCATGCCGCTGACCGGATCGCGGGCGGATCCAATGGCGCTGTCATGCCGGTGACCAACGTGGCCATGATCGGCGATGTGCTCATGAGGGTGTTGGTCGTGGGTCGCCATCGTATTTTCTCCGGTGCTGCAGCGGCTTCGTGCGGGCCGACCTTCCACCAGCTGGAAGGTATTGCCGTCTTGGAGGCATGTTCGCTTGAAAACATGGGGCGGCGTTGACGCAAATCAAACCGCAGCTTGCCGGCAGGCCGCGTTACCTTACCCGAGAGATCGCAGCGCGGCCAATCGGGCTGCGGCCAGCATCGACGTGGTCTCGCTAGCGGCGTCGATGCGCTGCCAATCGAGCGGGCCCGGATCCATGCCGAGTTGCAGCTCGAGCACGGCCCGGTCGGCGTCCGAAGCGTCGTTTCGCCGGGCTTCGATGCGCCGGGCGAGGAGTTCGGCAGGCGCCTCGAGCCACAGACCGGCGAATGGCACACCTGCATCCCGCGCCACCGCGGCGATAGCCTGCCGCTCGTCAGCGCGGAGAAACGCGGCATCGACGATAGCCGTATAGCCGGCCGCGAGTGTGGTCGCCGCCTCGCGATTGAGCGTCTCATAGACTTCGCGCGAAGCCGCGGGCGTATAGCTTTCCCGCGGCAGCCGCGTCTCCGGCGGCACCTGCATCAGCCGCTTGCGCACGACGTCGCTGCGGATGACGCGCGCGCCGGGAGCGGGGCGGAAACCGGCGGCGAGTGCTTGTGCCAGGGTCGACTTTCCGCTGCCGCTGAGGCCGCCTATGGCGATCAGCCGGGGCGACTCTTCCGCGAGCGAGGCCAGGGCGAGTTCCAGATAGGATCGCGGCTCCGCGGCCTCGGTGTCGTTGTCCGGGCGAGCGAGAATGCCCAGGACGTGGGCACGCACGGCCGCCCGCGCCGAAATGAACAGCGGGAGCGCGGGCAATCCTTCGCTGTCGCCGGTGCGGTCGAGGTAACGGTTGAAGACCAGGTTGGCGAGATCATCGAGACCTCGGTGCATCAGATCCATCAGCAAGAAGGCGAAATCATAAAGGACGTCGATGCAGCTGAAGGCGTCGTTGAATTCGATACAGTCGAACAGGGTCGGGCGGCCGCCGAAGAGGCAGATGTTGCGCAAATGGAGGTCGCCATGGCAGCGTCGGACCCTGCCATGCTCGCGTCGCGCGTCGAGGAGCGGGCCGATTCCGTCCAGGCGGGCCGCCGAGGCATCGCGGAGCCGGTCGATCAGGCCACGGTCGAGCGGCGGCGCGGCGAGCCGGAGGTTGTCGTCGTTCGTGGCGACTGCCGCCGCAAGTCCGGCGTGCCCGCCGCGGGAACCAATCACTTCCGCGGACGCATGGAAGTCAGCAATGATATCGGCGAGCGACCGCAGCAGCGCAGGTGTCAGGCGGCCGGCTTCGGCCATGCGGCTGAAAAGGCTTTCCTCGGCGAAGCGCCGCATCTCCACTACCCAATCGACCACCGGACCCTCGCCATCCAAGGCGAGAGGGCCCCGACTGTCGCGGTTGATCGAGCGCACGCCCAAGTAGATCTCGGGCGCCGTGCGGCGGTTCAGGGCGAACTCGGCCCGGCAGAACCTCTCGCGCAAGGCCAGGGTCGAGTAATCGAGGTAGGAGAAGCGAACGGCGCGCTTCAGCTTGAACGCGCGCTCGCCCGCGAGAAAGATGATGGAGCAATGCGTGACAACCCGCTCGACAGCCGCGCCGGGCGTGCCGTAGCTTGCTCCGTCCGAAAGAAAGGCGACGACGTCGCGCTGATCGTCCATGCAGGGTCCTTCGGCGGCGACGTCCAGCTTGCCATATATCGGGAGCGGGGCAAGACGGAACCCCTCCGGCGTCTCAGTGGACAGAAACCACCTTGAAGGTGCGGGTGATCCCGTCGCGCTCCGTGATGGAGACGTATTCGCCTGTAGCGAAGCGGTGATCATCACCGCGGAAGATCACTTCCTCCGGCTCGGTGCCGGCGAAGGAGAGGATCCAGCCGCTCGCCCCGTGCTTGACCCGGCCCCGCTCCTCGTCGGCACCCCAGAAGCGACGAAAGCCGCTGTTATACTTGTATTTCGGCCACGACTCCCGATCGATTTTGCCGTCCGATCTTATCGGCAGATGCAGCTCGTAGCCATGCACAGCGCTTCCCTCCGGAAATTCGTGGCATCGCGCAATCTCCAGCCTCACCGTCCGCATCATGGCCATCCTCCCGTCTCGTCCAAGTGCTCACGGTAACCGGACGTCGGATGGCGCCCTTGATGCAGATCAATGTCGGCGCTTGCGCCGTAATGCATCGTCATCAACACCCTTGCTTTGCCTGCGATCAGGAGGAAATCATGAAGGAAGACCTACAGCTGCAGCAGCGGGTGATCGACGAGCTGGAATTCGAGCCGCAGGTGGACGCCGCCCATATCGGCGTCAGCGCGCGCGATGGCGTGGTCACGCTGTCCGGCCATGTGAGCAGCTTCGTGGAGAAATTCGCGGCCGAGCGCACGGTGCGCCGCGTGAAGGGTGTCGAGGCGGTTGCGCAGGAGATCGAGGTACGGCTGCCCTCCGAGGCAAGGACGGCCGACGACGAGATCGCCGCGCGCGCGGCGCGCATCCTCAACTGGGACGTCGCGGTCCCGCACGGCCGCATCTCGATCAAGGTCGAGCACGGAATCGTCACGCTGAGCGGCGAGGTCGACTGGCACTATCAGCGGGCCGAGGCCGAGTACGACGTGCGCAAGCTGAGTGGCGTCAGGGCCGTCATCAATGACATCATCGTCACGCCCAAGGCGGACGCCGAGGATGTCCGCGCCAAGATCCGCGCCGCGCTTGAGCGGAATGCCGAGGTCGAGGCGAACAACGTCACGATCGGCGTCGCTGGCGGCAAAGTCACGCTCGGCGGCAAGGTGAACGCCTGGACCGAGCGTGAAGCGATCGAGCGGGCGGCCTGGTCTGCGCCTGGCGTCACTCAGGTCGAGGATCGGATCGAGTTGGCGCGCCCGTAGGGCGCGCCGTCACGGGCGGATCTCGATGGGCGTGCCTTCATCGACCGCGTCCCAGATCTCTTCGATGGCGATGTTGCCGACGGCGATGCAGCCATTGGTCCAGTTCTTGAAGAAGCGCACCGGGTCGGTGCGTCCGAAGCGCGCCGGCATGCCATGGATCAGGATGTTATCCCCCGGCGATGCATGCGCCGCGTGGGCGCGCGCGCGATCTTTTGCATTCGGATAGGAAATGTGCAGGGCCAAGCGGTAGGCGGTGTGTCGGGTACGGCCGTCGATGGTGTAGACGCCTTCGGGCGTCCTGCCGTCGCCCTGCCGGCGCTTCGGTCCGACGGGATGTGGTCCAAGCGCGATCGGATAGGACTTGAGCAGAGTGTCGCCGCGGAGCAACTGAAGCTGCCGCTGTGCTTTCAGCACCAGGATACGATCGGCCTTCGGCAACTCCTCGGCCTGAAGCGGCGCAGCCGTGCCGAGGCAGAGGAGAACAAGGGCCAAGCGGCGCGTCAGGGGCATTGATCTCAGTCAAAGGTGCGTCGTGTCGGACGGTCCATTGTCATACATCGTTTTGGAGCCCTTGGCATGCTTTTGTCGCATCTTCGGCACGGCCTCGCGGCCGTCTTGTTGCTTGCCGCAGCAGATCCTGCACCGGCACCGCGACCGCCGGAACTGATCGGCATTCCCACGATCTACGTCACCCGCCAATCCGACACGCTTCTCGACATCGCGCGCGCTTACGACCTGGGCTATGTCGAGGTACGCGCGGCCAATCCCGGCATCGACCCGTGGCTGCCCGGCGCAGGCAAGGTTCTGACGCTGCCGACGCAAAACGGACTGCCCGACTCGCCGCGGCGCGGCATCGTCATCAATCTGGCGGAGCTGCGGCTTTATTACTTTCCCGTTGCCGGCGATCCGCTCAGCTTTCCCATCGGCATCGGGCGCGAGGGCTGGGAAACGCCCGTCGGCCGCACGCGCGTCGCCAAGAAGCGCGTCCATCCTGTATGGGTGCCGACCGCGTCGGAGCATGAAGAGAACCCCGAGCTGCCGGCATCGGTCGGGCCGGGTCCAGACAACCCCATGGGCGATTACGCACTTTATCTCGGCTGGGTCGGCTATGCCGTCCATGGCACCAACCGGCCTTACAGCGTCGGCCGGCGGGGCAGCCATGGTTGCATCCGCCTCTATCCGGAGGACATCGAAATCCTCTTTCACGCCGTCGCCGCTGGCACGCCGGTAACGGTCGTCGACCAGCCGGCAAAAGTCGGCTGGTCGGCGGGCGAGCTTTATCTCGAGGTCCATCCGACCCAGGCCGATGCGGACGCGCTCGAGAAGAAGGGCGCGCCCCGATCGTCCATCGCCATCGACGCCGATGCGCTGGTGCTCAAGGCCGCCGGGCTCGATGCCGGCCGGCTCGACTGGTACACCATCCACCTCGCCGAGACGCGGCGTAGCGGCGTTCCGGTGCAAGTGACCCGGCCGGTGCCCTATTGATTCAGGTCAATGTGGCACCGCCGCGGCGTCGCTACGGTCGGGGCTGTTCTGACCATCGGTGTCGATGGGATGCAACTCATTTCAGGAGGAGAACATGCAATCTGCAAGACGGCTTCTGGCGGCGTTCATCCCCATTCCCGTCCTTGGGGCCTGCACGTCGCTGAGCGACGAGGACCGTGCATCGATCGCCGCGGCGAACCGGAACGCCGAGGCTGCGAAGCAGCAATCTGCCCAAGCGCTCAGTGCCTCGCAGGCTGCGCAGCAGAATGCCGCTGCTGCCGCCGCCGATGCCAAGTCCGCCAACGAAAAGGCGGACCGCATGTTTCAGCGCTCGCTGCGGAAATAGCATCTTTGGGCGGCGCCGTGCGCAGCCAGCTCGGTGGCGCCGCCTGCATTATCCTGCACTATGGAGAAGAAACTATGGCGAAGCGACCGGTCACGTGGTTCGTTCTGACCGATGGCAGCCGCGCGCGTTTCGTCACGCGGCGGGCCGAGGGGCCGGGCTACGACATCGTCGAGGAACACGAATCAGCCGAGGCCCGTGTCCCGACCCGGGAGATCATGAGCGACCGGCCCGGCCGCGTCCAGGAAAGTACCTATTCCGGCCGTCACGCCGTCGATGTGCGCCACGACGCGCATCGCGAGAGGAAGGCGTCGTTCGCGCGCGAGGTGGCGAACCGCCTCAACAAGGCGGCGGCCGAGGGCGCCTTCGACGCGCTCGTTCTCTATGCGGCACCGCGCACCCTCGCCATCTTGCGTGCCACGCTTGAGCAGGGCGCGCGGGAGAGGATCAAGGCGGAGGTCGCCAAGGATCTCACCAAGGTGCCGCTCGCCGATCTGCCGCGTCATTTCGACGAGCTGACGAAGCCGGGCGGCTGAGCCCTTCCTAGGGTGCGATCGGCACCCATTCGCTGCCGACCTTGCGATAGCGCCCCTTCACCGCCGCCCAGGCCACGCGGTGAGCTACTTCTTCTCGCCGCCACGGTTCGCGGGCTCCGTAAGTCGCCCAAGCCTCGTTGAAGGCGGCACGGAAAATGTCCTGCGCATGCGGCGGCAGGTGCGCGCGGGTTGAGGGCGGCAGATCCTCGTTGCTTGCGTAGGGCATGATGATCGGTCTCCTTGGCGAGCCAAATTATTGCGGCCCGCGCCGGCGCGGATTGACCTGGATCAAGGCTCCGGGCGAAGGCGGCAATAGCATCGGAACCGGGCTGACTTTCCGCCCCGTGCGTTTGAGGAGATGTGCGATGGTTGATACACCCGTTCAGGTGAAGAAGGCGACTCCGGCGCACAGCTCGGCGCCGGACGTCTGGCGTTCGTTCCGCAGCGAGATGGACCGGGTCTTCGACCGCTTCAGCAGCGGCTTCGGGTTCCCTGCCATGCGGCGGATGTTCGAGGTCGAGCCGTTCTGGCGCCAGGAGAGCTCATTCGACTTCGCCGCGCCGGCGGTCGACGTCACGGAAAACGAGACCGCTTACAAGGTCACTGCCGAGCTTCCCGGCATCAGCGAGAAGGACATCGAGATCAGCCTCACTGGCGACGTTCTCGTGCTCAAAGGCGAGAAGCGGCAGGAGCGAGAGGAGAAAGAGAAGAACCGCTACCTCTCGGAACGCGCCTACGGAGCGTTCCAGCGCAGCCTGCCCCTTCCGGACGGTGTCGATCGCGACGCCATCACCGCCGAATTCTCCAAGGGCGTTCTGACGGTGACGCTTCCCAAGAGCAAGGAAGCGCAGAAGCAACAGAAGAAGATCGAGATCAAGGCTGCGTGACCGCATCGACAGGAGCGGCGCCTTGCCGCCGCTCCTTTTCTCCCGAAGGCCGTGCCCTGCACAGAGGCGCAGCAACCTCGGTTCAACGGAAATGGCCGAGGCCCCTTCGGCTCGTTCGCAACAGCTCAAAGCAGGCCTTCGCCGCCTCGAAGAGAAGAAGCACCGCGATGGCGCTGATCGCCGCGGCCGCCATGTCGTCGAGATGCAGGGGACCGAATCGGAACAGCTCTCTGACCTTCGGGACGTAAACCGCGACACCGAGCACGGCAACCGCCGCTCCGGCGACGATCCAGAGCGCCGGGTTCGGCCGGCGCACGGCGGCCATGAGCGAAGGCCGCGCCGAGCGGTTGACCAGGATGATCACCAGGCTGGCAAGCACCAGCGTAACGAATGCGAGAGCGCGTGCCTCGACCTCGGGCAAGCCGTGCGACAGCGCGCCTACGAACAGGGCCATCGTCACGCCGAGCACGACCAGGCCCTGGAAGATGCTCCAGGCGATGAGCGGCCAAGTGAACAAGGGCTCGCCGGGATCGCGCGGCTTGCGCCGCATGACGTTCGGTTCCTCGGTCTCGGCCTCGAAGACGATCGAGCACATGGGATCGATCACGAGCTCGAGAAAGGCGATGTGCACGGGCATGAAGACCAACGGCAAGCCGAAGGCCAACGGCAGCAGCGCGAGACCGGCGATCGGCACGTGGATGGCAGTAATGAAGCTCATCGCCTTGCGCAGATTATCATAGATGCGGCGGCCGAGGCGTATCGCCGCCACGATCGAGCCGAAATCGTCGTCGAGCAGCACAATCGCGGCGGCCTCGCGCGCAACATCCGTCCCGCGCCCGCCCATGGCGATGCCGATATGCGCCGCCTTGAGCGAAGGCGCGTCATTGACCCCGTCGCCGGTCATGGCCACGATCTGTCCCTGGGCCTTGAACGCCTCGACAATTCTTAGCTTCTGCTCCGGCATGATGCGCGCGAACACGGCGACGCCGGCGAGCCGATGGGTCAGCTCGGGTGTGCTCGCGCGTTCCAGCTCGTCGCCGCTCATCACGCCGCCAGCGGTATCGATTCCCGCGCGCTCGGCGATGATGCGTGCGGTGGCCGGATAGTCGCCGGTGATCATCGCCACCTTGATGCCGGCCTCCCGGCACTCGCGGACGGCGTCCGCGACGCCCGGCCGAAGCGGATCGGCCAGGCCGACCAGGCCAATGAACTGAAATGCGAAATCGTGCTGGCTCGAGGGCCAGTCGGGACCCTCGAACGAAGCGCAGGCGACGCCGCGGACGCGCATGCCCGACGCCGCCATCCGCTCGGCCGAGCGGATGGCCGCGGCAAGGCGCTCCGGGTCGAGATGGCACAGATCGGCGATGGCTTCGGGTGCGCCCTTGGCGGCAACGACATATTGCTCGTGGTCGAGGGCCTTCCAGGCGTGAGAGACGGCCAGCATGCCCGGAGCAAGCGGGTATTCGTGAGCCAGCACCCATTTGCGATGGAGATGCTCGGTGCCCGCGAGAAACCGCTGCCCAAGCTCATGGAATGCCTTGTCCATGGGGTCGAAAGCATCCCGGTCGCTGGCGAGAATTGCGAACTCGATCAGCGGGTGGAACCGCTCGGGCAGCGTGGGCTGATCGGCGCGCCATACCGCGCCGTCAACGTCGAGCGCCGCGACCGACATGCGGTTGAGCGTCAGCGTACCGGTCTTGTCCGAGCAGAGCACGGTGGCAGCGCCAAGCGCCTCGATCGTCGCCGAGCGGCGCGTCAGCACCCGCCGCTGCGAGATGCGCCAGGCGCCCATCACCATGAAGATGGTCAGCACGAGCGGGATCTCCTCGGGCAGCATCGACATCGCGAGGGTAATGCCTGCCAGGATGCCGTCGAGCCAACCGCCACGGGTCAAGGCATAGATGAGGGCGACGGCCGCGCTGAGCACCAGCCCCAACGCGGCGAAGAGCCGAACCACGCGGGCGGTCTGACGGTGCAGCGGCGTCGGCTCGTTCGCGATCGCGCCAAGCGCCTTGCCGATCTTGCCGATCTCGCTCCCGGACCCGGTGGCGGTGACCTCCGCGATGCCGTGGCCGCGCACGACCATCGTGCCGGAGAAGATGAACGGTAGGTCGTCGCCGCCCGGCCGAGCCGGCATCGCGGAGCCGGTCTGCGCCTGCTTCCGAACCGGCACCGACTCGCCCGTCAGCAGGGACTCATCGGTCTGAAGCTCGCTCGCTGAGAGGAGGACCGCATCGGCCGGTACGCGGTCGCCCTCGGCCAGGATGACTATGTCGCCGGGCACGAGCTCGCGTCCGGCGATGCGTTTGCGCTGGCCGCTGCGCATGACGAGCGCCCGCGGGCTGGTGAGGTCGCGCAGCGTCTCGAGCACCTTCTCCGTCCGCCGCTCCTGGACGACCGATATCCCGACCGTGATCACGGCGGAGGCGAGAAGCATCGATGCGTCGCCGAGCTCTCCGATGGCCAGATAGATGACCCCGGCAGCGATGAGCAGCTGGAACATCGGTTCACGCCCGACATCCACGGCCGTGCGGAAAAGCGTGCGCTCCTCGCCGCGCGGCAGCTCGTTCAAGCCGACGCGGCGCAGCCGGGCCCCCGCTTCGTCATCCGAAAGCCCGATCGCCGGGTTCGTCACGGGCGTCCACCGCGCACGAGAGTCGCCGATCGCCGGCACATCTCGTTTCGCAAGCCGCTGATAACCATAGCGAAGGGTCTAGGAGGCGCGCTTGATCTGCGTCAAGGCCGTGCGCGCCTGCTGTGAAGACAGTGAGCTGTCGCAATCGTGGGGAAACCATGCTGTCGTTTGGCCCGGAGCAATTTTTCCGCATCTTCGGCGCGTACAGTGCCGCCATCTGGCCCGCGGGGGTCATAGATCCGGCACTCCCGAATCGTTCCCGGTAGGATGTCCAATGCCGAAATCGGCTGTTTCTTGTCACCGCCCTGACATGCTGCGGCTGCGGCGCATCGGCATCGACACGCAGCAGGAAGCCGTCATTTACCTGCGCCGCGATTCTCATGTCTGCCGCGCGGAGGGGCTTTCATCGCATGCCCAGGTCCAGGTCACGCATGACGGCCGCACTATCGTCGCGATGCTGCACAATGTGACGAGCGACATCCTGGGTCGCGACGAGGCGGGACTGTCGGAGTCGGCATGGCGCTCGCTCGACGCGCGCGAGGGCGCCGAGATCCGGGTCGGCCATGCGCCGCCCCTCGAGTCCCTGCGCTCTGTGCGCGCCAAGGCGTTCGGCAAGCACCTGGACGAGCCGGCTCTTCACGACATCATCCGCGACATCGCTGCCCAGCGCTATGGCGACGTGCATCTGGCGTCGTTCATAACGGCTTGCGCGGGCGGCAATCCCGATCGTCAGGAGATGGTCGGCCTGACGCGCGCGATGATCGCCGCAGGCGACCACCTAGACTGGGGTCGCGTGCCGATCGTGGTCGCCATCGTCGCCGCCTGCAGCTTGGTCATCCCCAAGACCTCGTCGCCGGCCTTTCTCTACCGCTGGTATTTCGGTGCCCACAGCCTCAAGAGGCTCCAACGCAACATCCTCAAGTTCTGCGGCATCGGCCCGATC
>DASVOY010000015.1:0-3319 GCA_036383115.1 Allostellaceae bacterium | reverse complement strand
CTTCACCACGTCCGGGCCGGTGACGAACATGTAGGAGCTGTCCTTCACCATGAAGATGAAGTCGGTCATCGCCGGCGAATAGACCGCGCCGCCGGCGCAAGGGCCCATGATGAGCGAGACCTGCGGCACCACGCCCGAGGCCAGCACGTTGCGCTGGAACACCTCGGCATAGCCGGCGAGCGAGGCGACGCCTTCCTGGATGCGCGCGCCGCCGCTGTCGTTGAGGCCGATGACGGGCGCGCCGACCTTCATCGCCTGGTCCATCACCTTGCAGATCTTCTCGGCATGCGCCTCGGAGAGCGAGCCGCCGAAGACGGTGAAGTCCTGACTGAAGGCGAAGACGAGGCGGCCGTTGACGGTGCCGTAGCCGGTGACCACGCCGTCGCCGGGGACCTTCTGCTCGGCCATGCCGAAATCGGTCGAGCGGTGCTCGACGAACATGTCCCACTCCTCGAAGGAGCCGGGATCGAACAGCAATTCCAGCCGCTCGCGCGCGGTGAGCTTGCCCTTGGCGTGCTGCGCCTGGATGCGGCGCTCGCCGCCGCCGGCGCGCGCGCCCTCGCGCTTCTCCTCGAGCCGCTGAAGGATCTCCTGCATGGGCCGTGTCGCTCCTGCTGCCACGGAGGCTGGGGC
Organism: Allostellaceae bacterium; assembly: GCA_036383115.1. GTDB lineage: Bacteria > Pseudomonadota > Alphaproteobacteria > ATCC43930 > CGMCC-115725 > DAHUYF01. Next base: position 2,686 of record DASVOY010000015.1, on the reverse strand, counting down.
TGGTGGGAGATAACACCAACCGCCGGTAAGCGCCAGCCCGACCTTGCCGCGCCTTACTGGCGCAGCCGCAACGGACCTGCCGGCTGGCCCAGCCGTGCAAAATCGTGCTGTGCGGATCGATCGCCTGACGCCTCTTTCTAGTGCTCGCCGCGCACCAATGTGATGCAGTCGGGCGACCCGGCTGTAGCACTTCGGCACCGATGTCTACGTTTCACGTGAAACATTCCGCCACTTACGCCCGCCACCGGGCGCGGTTTCCCGCGGCTTGGCGCGGCCGGCGTCACGCCCGGGGCCTCCCAGGCCGGTGTCCAGATGGTCCAATGTGAAGTTCTTGCCGCGAGGGCGATGCCAGGGTCAGGCGTCCGTCCGCAGCAGATCGACGAACCTCCGGGCGAGCGCCATGTCGTCCTTGAGCGCGGCGCGGCGGCGGGTCTGCTCGGGATCCTCGCCCCAGAGCTCGATCTCGAAGCTCTCGTCGAGCTGTGCCGCGGCGAAGGCGCCCTCGACATCGAGCCGCCCCTCGATCAGCGCCAGCGCCACCACGAGCGAGCCGGCGGCCGCGGTGGCCAGGTGCAGCGCCGCCAGCTCGAGCGGCGGGTAGGCGGCGACGGCGGCGGTGAAGGCACGCAGGCTCGTGGGAGGCTGGGTGATGGGCACGACACCGGCGGTGACCTCGAGCGGCGCGTCGTAGCGCAGGGTCGCCCAATCGACGAGAGGCTGCCAAGTCGCGTGCTGGCGCGCCGCCAGTTCCGGCGGGTGGGCGGCGCGGTAGCAGACGAGATCGGTACCGGCATAGCGCGCGGCCTCGGCCGTGACCTCGGCGCGGCGCGGCGTCACCAGATCGATCGCCGTGCTGGCGAGCCGTGTCAGCGGCAGGCGGTCGATCTCGATGTCCTCGCCCTGGCCGCGCCATTCCTCGGCGATGGCCTGGGCGAGCGCGCGGCTCGGCACGGCGAGCGGCGCCTTGGCGGGGGTGCGCAACGGCTTGTCGTCGAGGGCGACGCCGTAGCCTTGGTCCGCCGGCACGACGGCGGTGGTCTTATAAAAGCGCTTCATCGCTCCGGCGCGAGATCGGCGAAGGGGTCGGGCTCCTCGGACTCGTCGAAGCCGAAGAAGGCCCAGGTCTCCTTCATATGAGCGGGCAACGGCGCCGTGACCACCAGCGTTCCGCCGCGCGGATGCGGCAGGGCGAGCGTGCGGGCGTGGAGGTGCAGCTTGCGCGGCTGCGGCACGCCCGAGGGATGCGCCGCGGCGCCGCCATACTTGCCGTCGCCGAGGATCGGGGTGCCCATGCCGGCGGCGTGGGCGCGGAGCTGGTGGGTGCGTCCGGTCACCGGCTGGAGCGCGAGCCACGCGACCTTGTCGCCGGCATGGGACACGGTGCGGTAATAGGTGACGGCGCGCTTGCCTTCCTCCTCGTCCGGTGCCACGCGCTCGCCGGCGGGGCCGGGGAGCTTGGCCAGCGGCTGGTCGATGCGGCCGCGACGCGGCTTGGGCAGTCCCACCACCGCGGCCCAATAAATCTTGCGCGTGGCCCGGCCGCGGAAGGCGGCGGCGAGCTTCGACGCAGCGGCGGCGTTGCGCGCCAGCACGAGCACGCCGCTGGTATCGCGGTCGAGGCGGTGGACGAGGCGCGGCCGCTCCTTGGCATCGAAGCGCAGCGCATCGAGCAGCGCATCCAGATGCCGCTCGGTGTTGGTGCCGCCCTGGACGGCGAGACCTGCGGGCTTGTCGATGACGATGATGTCGTCATCCTTGTGCAGCACGGCGCGCCGGATCATCTCGATGTCGCGCGGCCGCGGCGCCAACGCTTCGGTGCGCGGCGGCGGCGTGCTCACATCGCCGAGCGGGGGCACGCGGATGCGCTGGCCCGGAGCGACGCGGTCGCCCGCCTGCGCGCGCCGGCCGTCGACCCGGATCTGCCCGGTGCGCAGCAGCTTCTCCAGCCGGCCATGGCCGAGCCCGGGGAAATGCCGTCGGAACCAGCGGTCGAGCCGGATCTCGCCGTCATCGGCAGCAACCGAGATGGTCTGGACGCCGCTCATCGGCGGTGCGCGCCTCGATCATTCGCGGAGGGCGCGCATCCTAGCGGCAGCAAAGCCGTGCTGCCAGCCTCGCCCGTCAGCGCCAATGGCCGGGGACCCACACCCAGCCATGCGGACGCGCGACCCAGTGGCCTGCGATCCACACCGGGTGGTGATGCGGCGGCCGGACATAGCGGCCGGGCATCCAGACGTATTGGACGCCGTTCCAGCGCCAATGACCGGGCTGCCAGACCCAGGCGAAGCGGCCCGGCGGCGGCGCGGGGATGACCTCGACCGGGGGCGGCGGCGGTGCCGCCGGCGCGACCAAGACGCCGCCCGGAGGCGGCGCTGGTGCCGGGGTGAGGGGGGCGGCGGATAGCCCTGCGCGGCGGCGGCCGCGATGCCGGCAAGGAGGATCAGGATCGCGCCGCCGGTACGCAGCAAGGATACAGCAAGGCGAGGCATGGCGAACTCCGGAAGAGGTCAGAAACCCAGGTTTTATAAGCACCGGGTACGACCGATATGCCCGGCCACCCAAGAATATGATCAGATGGCGCCCATTGCGGGCCCGGCCGGGAGACCCGTGAGGATGCGGTCGGAGTGGCCGGGATTACGGCACCTGCGCCACGCCCCGGCGCAGGTGCCGGGCCGGCCTTTCCACG
>DASVOY010000014.1:0-5113 GCA_036383115.1 Allostellaceae bacterium | reverse complement strand
GCTTGGCGGCGGCGTGTCGCGTAACCTCTCGCTCGACCAGTACGGCAAGACCCTCGCCGCCGCCATCCTCGAATTCGAGCTCGACATCCCCGATCAGCTGGCCAACCGGCTGCGCGGGGCTTGACCGCGCTGGCTGGGTCGACGAGCGTCGCATCGCCTGGGCGATGGTCCCATCGCCAAGCTGCCCGCCGTGACGGCTTGACCCATCCGCCAAACTCGCCGGAGATCGCGACGACACCGTCGCTCCTACGCCACTCCCCGGGACACGATCCTGCCTGGCTACGACGCAGCCAGGTGAGGTCGGGTGAGGCGCAGCACTAGCCGGGCTAGGCGAGGAGGCGGGCCGGGAACAGGCCAATACAAGGCTGATAGCGCTCTCCCCGACCGACTGCCGCATCAGCACACGACCGAGCGGCTCAATGGATGAGGATGGCCGGCAGATCCTTCGCTTCGCGCGGCCCTGGCAAGGACTGCAAGTAGGCGTAGATGTCGACGACCGCCTTGTCTGGCAACATCACCTCGGCGTAGGCCGGCATGTTGTTCGTGGGCTCGCGCAGCTGCTGCTTGAACGCGTCGTAGGGAAGCGGGGTTCGCGCGATCGCGGGGGCGGGACCCAGGAATGCCCCGCCCTGGCCGACGCGGCCGTGGCATTCGAAGCAGCCATCGGCCAGGTAGACGCGCTTGCCATCGACGGCATCGCCCGCGGGTGCCGCCTCCTGCGACCGGACATTCGCGGCCCAGCCGAGCATGGAGGCCGCGAGCGCCGCAACGACGAGCCGCCGCGGCCGCCCCGTCGTGAAATCGCTCATGCGCGCCTCCTCACCGCGGCTCGACGATGGTGTCAAGCAGCGCCGGCTGGCCGCGCTTGACGACCGCGATCGCTCGCTTCAGCGCCGGGCCGAGTTCCTTCGGGTCCGCGATCGGTCCCTCGGCATAAACCCCGAAACCCTTCGCCACGCTGGCGAAGTCGATGTAGGGATCGCGCAACGTGGTCCCGATATGTGCATTCTCGACGCCGCGCATGTGCCGTCCGGCCATGTCCTGCACGTACATGAGCTCCTGGTGATAGGCACGGTTGTTGTGCATGACGTAGAGGATCGGGATGCGGTGGTGCGCGGCCGTCCACAACGTCCCCGGCGCAAACATGAGGTCGCCGTCGCCCTGGATGGCGACGCTGAGCCTGCCGTGCTTGCGGTTGGCCAGCGCCGCGCCGAGCGCGCCCGGCGCGTTGTAGCCGACGCCGAAGCCGCCGGAATTGCCGTTGAAGCGGTAGCGCTTTTCGCCCGCCCACAGCCGCTGTGGCCAAAAGATGCCGATGCCGTTGCCGACCAGCGACCAGTCCTCCTGCCGGATCTGCTCCCACAGCTCGGCGCAGAGACGCCCCATGGTGATCGGGCTGGCGTCCCAGCCCGCGGCGGCGTCGATCCGCAACTGCTCGAGCATCGCCGCATGCGCGGCGGCGAGCTTTTTGCCGCGCGCCTCATAGGCCGGGCGGCGCTCGCCGTTGGCTTGGCGTTTCACCGCCTCGATGAGCGCGGGCAGGCTGGCCTCGCCGTCACCGGAGATGGCGAGGTCGACATCCTCGAACCGCTCGAACTCCTGGTAATTGGCCTTGGTGAAGAGGTCGTGCGTGCCGATGCTCACCGTCTTCACGCCGGCGCGCGTTACCGGCGCCGCGCGGCGGACGATGCGGTCGCTGAAGGCGTGCAGCGCGCCCCAGTAGTCGTTGAGCTCGAGACCGACGACGACGTCGGCCTGGGCGAGAACGCTGCGGGCGCGGCCCGTCTGGTTGAGCGGATGGCGCGAGGGGAAGTTGGTGCGGCCGCCCTGGTCGATGACGGCGCATTGCAGCGCCTCCGCCAGCTCGACGAGCCGGTCCATGCCGGCTTGGGTGCGCGCCATGCGATCGGCGATCAGCACCGGGAACTCGGCCTCGGCCAGAAGCTTCGCCGCCTCGCTCAAGGCCGCAGCTTCTCCCTGCGGCATCGTCGTCCGCGGCAGCTTCGGGATCTGCAGCTGCTCCCGCTCCTGAAGCGGATTCTCCTGGAGCTCGGCGTCGAGCGACAGGAGGACGGGCGCCATGGGCGGCGTCATCGCCAGCTTGTAGGCGCGCACCGCCGATTCGGCGAAATGCTGCAGCGATGCCGGCTGGTCGTCCCATTTGAGGAAGTCGCGCACCATGGCGGCGGGATCCTGGGCGGAATGTGCCCATTCGACGAGCGGCCCGCGCTTCTCGGCGGCGAGGATGTTGCCGATCATGACGTAGACCGGCACCTTGTCGCAAAACGCGTTGTAGAGTGCCATCGCCGCGTGCTGGAGGCCAACCGTGCCGTGCGCCAGGACGCCCAACGGCTTGCCTTCCATCTTGGCATAGCCCTGCGCCATGGAGGCGGCGATCTCCTCATGGGTGCAGGTGATGAGCTCCGGCGTGGTATTCCTGCCGTAATTGATGATCGCTTCCTGCAGACCGCGGAAGCTCGAGGCGGGATTTATGGTGATGTAATCGAAATCAAGCGATTTCAGCACATCGACCATGAAATCGCCGCCGCTGCTGGTTTGCGTTACCGGGTCCTTGGGCGGCGGGATCGTCTCGACCGCCAGATTTGGCGGCATTGGGTTGGCCGCGGCCCGAGGGGCTCGGGGTTGGCCGCGCGCCGGGAGGGGCGGCGCCACCGCGGCCGCCCCGGCGATGGCGGCACCTTTGAGAAAGCTGCGCCGACGAACGCTCGGTGAGCGATTGTCTTGCGACATTGGCTCCTCCCATAAGCGACGCGCAATTTGACTTGCACTGAATCGGCCGCGCGTTCACGCGCTTGTCGAGCAAGCTTCCCATGCGCTGCCGTCGAAGTAAAGCGGACCGCCGTTGCCTGCCCGGCCGCCGGTGAGGCACCGCGCGGCTTTACGGTGGCCTATCGGCAAGGGCACAATCCGTTCCCTTGGCAGGCAATTCGGGGCAACGCCGAAGGGCAAGGGACGGAAATGGGCAGGAAGAAGCTCTCTGTCGCCATCATCGGAGCGGGAATGGGCGGGCTGGCAGTCGCCGCCACCCTGCGCCGCGTCGGCTTCAATGCTCGACTCTACGAGCAGGCCCCCCGCTTCGCGCGCATCGGCGCGGGCATCCAGATGATGCCCAACTCGATGAAGGTGCTGCGCGGCATTGGCGTGGAGGATGCGCTGGGCCGTGTCGCCTTTGCGCCTTACTCGCATCTGAACCGGGTATGGGACACCGGCGCAGTGACGCGCGAGCTGCCGATGCCGGAGAGCCTTTTCGGCGCTCCTTATCTCTGCATGCACCGGGCCGATCTGCACGAGGCGCTCGCCTCGGCGGTCCCGGCGGAGGCCATCCATCTCGGCAAGAAGCTCGTCGGTCTCGATCAGACCGGGAGCCAGATCACGCTCGCCTTCGCCGACGGCACGCAGGTGCGGGCCGATGCCGTGATCGGCGCCGACGGGGTCCATTCGCTCGTGCGCGAGATCATCATCGGTCCCGACACGCCGATCCACAAAGGCCGCATCGCCTATCGCGCCGTGTTCCCCGCGGCGCTGATGGGCGGCAAGGACATCGGGCCTTCCCGCACCAAGTGGTGGGGCGTCGACCGGCACATCGTCATCTATTACACGAACCGCGCGCGCAGCGAGGTCTACTTCGTCACCAGCGTGCCGGAGCCGGCCGAGTGGCTGACGCGCGAGTCCTGGTCGGCCAAGGGCGACGTGAACGAGCTGCGCCGGGCCTATGAAGGCTTCCACGCCGATGTTCGCCGCGTGCTGGAAGCCTGCCCGGATTGCCACAAATGGGCGATCCTCGAGCGCGAACCTCTGCCGCGCTGGAGCGATGGGAGCGTCGTGCTGCTCGGCGATGCGTGTCATCCCATGACGCCCTACATGGCGCAAGGGGCGGCGACGTCGATCGAGGATGCGGCGATCCTCGCGCGCTGCCTCGATGAGGTCGATGGTGAGGACATCGAAGGCGCCTTCAGGCGCTACGAAGTACACCGCAAGCCGCGCACCTCGCGCATCCAGGCCATATCCAGCGCCAACACTTGGATGAAGGGCGGCGACGACGACACCAGCTGGCTCTACGGCTACGACGCGTGGAACGTGCCGCTGACGGCGCCGGCGCAGCCCGCCGAGACAGCGTGAGGAAACAGCGGTGCAGGATCGTCTGTGATATCCGCCCGGATCGATAGGGGGAGTGGCGCGCCGCCGGATACGGCAGCTCGGCCCGACCATGGAAACGGCGACGCGGCGGCCCTGATCGCGCGCCTCGAAAGCGTGCCGTTCTCCCGCTGGCACATGCGGGCGCGCATCGTCATGGGAAGCGCGACCTTCTTCGACGCCTTCGACGCGCTGTCGCTCGCCTTCGTGCTGCCGATCCTCATCGGTCTCTGGCATCTCTCGGCCGTGGAGATCGGCTTCCTCATTGCCGCGAGCTATGTCGGACAGCTCGCAGGCGCGCTGCTGTTCAGCCGGTTGGCCGAGCAGTACGGCCGCATCCGCGGCGCTGCGGCGGCGATCGCCATCATGTCCGTGATGAGCCTGGGTTGCGCGCTCGCCGGGAACTTTCCGGTGCTTTTCCTGTGCCGGCTGGTGCAGGGCATCGGCGTCGGCGGCGAGATGCCGGTCGCCGCCACCTATATCAGCGAGCTGTCGCGCGCGCGCGGCCGCGGCCGCTTCTTCCTGCTCTACGAGATGATCTTCCCGGTCGGGCTCATGGCGACGGGTCAGATCGGCACCTTGCTGGTGCCGCTGCTGGGCTGGAAGATCATGTTCCTGATCGGCGGCATTCCCGGCCTGATCATCTGCGTGCTGGTGATGCGGCTGCCCGAGTCGCCGCGATGGCTGATGTCGCGAGGTCGGCTCGCCGAAGCCGAAGCCATCGTGCGGCAGGTGGAGGCGAGCACGCCGCGCCGGCTTCCGGCCGATCCGGCAGGCCCGGCACCGTCGGCCGGGCCGCGTCCGACGCTCGCCGAGCCGCAACGCAGCCGGTGGAGCGAGCTGCTCTCGCCGTTCTATCGCCAACGGTCGTTGATCGTCTGGACGCTCTGGGCGAGCGCCTATCTGGTTTCCAACAGTCTGAACAATTGGATGCCCACGCTCTACAAGACCATCTACG
>DASVOY010000013.1:0-2494 GCA_036383115.1 Allostellaceae bacterium | reverse complement strand
CAGCGCTTTGCCAATCCGGCCCGGTTCATGCGGCTTTCCGCCGTGCTCCTGCCATGGTGTGCGGGCGCGACGGCGCTGCTGCTCGCGGTCGGGCTCTATCTCGCGCTCTTCGTCGCGCCACCCGACTATCAGCAGGGCGAGGCGGTGCGCATCATGTTCGTGCATGTGCCCGCGGCGTGGATGGCGAGCGCCGTCTATGCGCTGATGGCGACGGCCTCCGCCATCGCGCTGATCTGGCGCCATCCGCTCGCCGACATCGCGGCGCAGAGCGCGGCGCCGCTGGGCGCAGGGTTCACCCTGCTCTGCCTCGTCACGGGATCGCTCTGGGGGGAGCCGATGTGGGGGACGTGGTGGGTGTGGGATGCGCGGCTCACCTCGGTTCTGGTGCTGTTCTTCCTCTATCTCGGCTATATCGCGCTGGTGAACGCCTTCGACGAGCCGACGCGCGGCGCGCGCGCCGGCGCCATCCTCGCGCTCGTCGGCATCGTCAATCTTCCGATCATCAAGTTCTCGGTCGATTGGTGGAACACGCTGCACCAGCCGGCAAGCGTGTTCCGCCTGGGCAAGCCGACGATCGACTCTTCGATGCTGTGGCCGCTGCTGATCATGGCGCTGGGCTTCACCCTGTTCTTCGCGACGCTGCTGCTGATCCGCATGCGCACGGCGCTGATGGCGGCCAAGATCCGCGCGCTGCGCCTCGCCGAGGTCGAGCGGGAGGCGCGCGGCGCCGCGCTGCGCCGGCGGGCGGCGTCGTGAGCGACCCGGCCGCATTCCTGGCGATGGGCGGCTACGCCGGTTACGTCTGGCCCGCCTATGGCGCGGCCGTGATCGTGCTGGGCGGCCTCCTCGTCTGGAGCTTCGCCGGCTACCGGCGGGTCCAGCGCGAACTCGTGGGTTTGCAGCGGGACGAGCGCCGGCCATGACCCGCAAGCGCCGCCGCCTTCTCGCCGTCCTCGCCGGGCTCGCCATGCTCGGCGTCGCCACGGCGCTGGTCCTGACCGCCTTCAACGACAACCTCGTCTTCTTCTACAGCCCGAGCGATCTCGAGGCGAAGCACGTTGCCGATGGCCGGCGCATCCGCATCGGCGGCCTCGTCGAGACAGCGAGCGTGACGCGCGATGGCAAGAGCATCGCCTTCCGTATCACCGACGGCGAGAGCGCCGTGCCGGTCACCTATGGCGGCGTGGTCCCCGACCTCTTCCGCGAGGGACAGGGCGTCGTCGTCGAGGGCAAGCTCGACGGCGCCGGCACGGTGCGCGCTGACAGCGTCCTTGCCAAGCATGACGAGAAATACATGCCGCGCGAGGTCGTCGACGCGCTCAAGAAGAGCGGCCGCTGGCAGGAAGGCATGAGGACGCAATGATCGTCGAGCTCGGCCATTTCGCGCTCATCCTCGCACTATGCCTGGCGCTGTTGCAGTCGTCCGTGCCGCTCCTCGGCGCGGCGCGGCGGCATCTCGGCTGGATGGCCCTCGGCCGAGGCACGGCGGTGGCGCAGTTCGCGCTGGTGGCGCTCGCCTTCTCCGCGCTCATGCACGCCCATGTCACCTCGGATTTCTCGGTCGCCAACGTCTACGAGTACAGCCACTCGGCGAAGCCGCTGCTCTACAAGGTGACGGGCGTGTGGAGCAACCATGAGGGCTCGATGCTGCTCTGGGTGCTGATCCTGTCGCTGTTCGGCGCCGCCGTCGCCTGGTTCGGCGACAACCTGCCGCCGACGCTCAGGGCGCGGGTGCTCGCCGTCCAGGGCATGATCGGCTCGGCCTTCTTGCTCTTCATCCTGCTGACCTCGGATCCCTTCCAGCGCCTGTCGCCGGCGCCGCTCGACGGACGCGGCATGAATCCGATCCTGCAAGACCCCGGCCTCGCCTTCCATCCGCCCTTCCTCTACCTCGGTTATGTCGGCTTCTCCGTCGCCTTCGCCTTTGCCGTGGCGGCGCTCATCGAGGGCCGCGTCGACGCCGCCTGGGCGCGCTGGGTCAGGCCATGGACGCTCGCCGCCTGGTGCGCGCTCACCATCGGCATCGCCATGGGCAGCTGGTGGGCCTATTACACGCTGGGCTGGGGCGGCTGGTGGTTCTGGGACCCGGTGGAGAACGCCTCCTTCATGCCGTGGCTCGTGGGCACGGCGCTCTTGCATTCGGCGATCGTGGTCGAGAAGCGCGACGCGCTCAAGAGCTGGACCATCCTCCTCGCCATCGTCACCTTCTCGCTCTCGCTGGTCGGCACGTTCCTGGTGCGCTCGGGCGTGCTTACCTCGGTGCACGCCTTCGCCGTCGATCCGAGGCGCGGCATCTTCATCCTGCTGCTGCTGCTCGTCGCCATCGGCGGCTCGCTCACGCTCTATTCCGTGCGCGCGCCGGCGCTCAGGGCGCGGGTGCTCGCCGTCCAGGGCATGATCGGATCGGGCTTTCTGCTTTTCATCCTCCTGACCTCGGACCCCTTCAAGCGGCTGTCGCCCGCGCCGCTCGACGGGCACGGGCTCAACCCGATCC
>DASVOY010000012.1:0-3789 GCA_036383115.1 Allostellaceae bacterium | reverse complement strand
ACAACGAGCCATTGACTTCGAGGCCCACGGGGTTGTTCACGAACAGCACGCCCGGCAGCTCATGGATGCTCAGGTTCAGCATCGCGTTGCCGACGACGTAGCCGTAGATCTCGGGCCGGCGGACATACTCGGCGAGCGGCAGGGTGGTGACGAGCGGGCCAAGCACGAAGGCCGAGACGAGGAGCGCGGCGAAGAGGCCGGGAAAGATGCGCAGCGCGCGCTTCGCCAGGTAGCGGAGCGGCGAGGCGGTCGTCTCGAAGCTCTGCGTCACGAGAAAGCCGCTGATGGTGAAGAAGACGAAGACGCCGGCAAGACCGAGGATGCTCTGCCGCCCGGTGAGGAGGATCAGCGGCTCGTGCGCCTCCGTGCCCTCGACGATGAGGAAGGCATGCGAGAACAGCACACAGGCCGCCGCGACCAGGCGCAGCGCGTCGAAATTGTTGTCTCGCGCCGTCATCTCTGCTTCACGCGCAGCGCCGGGCGGGTGGACTCCGCCTGCCGCACCCGCGCCAGCAGCGGGTAGACGAACCACAAACCGAGAAACGCCGCCAACACGATGAGCATCGCCGCCATCGCCGCGGCGTCGGAATAGCCGAGCTTGACGGCGACGACATAGAATTCGCCGCTGAGACCCGCCGCCAGCGGCAGCAGCGAGACGAGTATCACGTTGCTGCCGAAGCGATAGACATCGGGGCGATCTTCGCCGCCGGCGACCAGCCGATGATAGGCGGCCGGCGCCATCAGGAAGATGACCGTCAGCGCGACGCAGGCGAGGCAGCCGAAATGCACCAGCTTGGCCGCCTGCGACAGTTGCTCGAAGCCGCTGGTGAGAAAGGCGGCGAACTGAAACCCGAGAAGCGCCTGCGCTCCCGGCAGGATGACGCGCGCCTCGATCAGCATGGTGTTGATCTTCTCGGAGAGGTCGGTCTTCACCTCCCGCTCGTCGTCGCGGGGATCCATAGGGCTCGCTCCTTCGCGATGGCGCTGCACGGATTCGAGGCCATACCAGAGCAGCGCGGCAATACCGGTGAATGCCGCGCCGGCGATGATGCTGGGCTTCGTGCCGAACAACAGCTCGGTCACGATGAAGACGTCGATGCCGATGCACATGCCGAAGGGAAACAGCGCGGCCGCGGCCATGCGAGTGGCGAAGCCATGCATGCGCGCGCTGTCCCGACCGCGCTCGACCAGCTGGTGAAACGGAGCCGGGGCGATGAGACAGACGACCGCAGTGCTCATCAGCGCCAGTGCTGCGAAATCGAGCCACCGAGCATGGCTCTTGAGATGCTCGAAGCCTGGCTGGAACACGGCACTGAGCTGGAAGCCCAGGAGGATCTGCGCTCCCAGGATCAGCATGCGCGTCTCGTTGAGCGCGCTGGTTACCTTGGTCTTTAGGTCCGTCATGGCCCGCGCTACCTAAACGCTTGGCAGCGTCGGCCGGCCTCAGCTGCCGGGCGGCTTCATCGCCACGGCGAACATCACATTGGGCAGGATCTCGCGGATGGCGGCTCGCAGGCTCGCCTCGTCCGCCGCGGCCGCCATGGCGAGAGCGCGGCGCGGGTTGCGGCGCAGGATGACGGCCGTGGCGCGGCCGCCCGGACCCGAGCGTATGGTGGCGAAGACGCCGGTAGGATCGACGCGGTTGAGCGCCTTGCGCAAGGTGGTGCGCCCGCTCTCGGCGTCGACGTCGTGGACCGGCAGCTCCTTGTCGCTCTCCTCGGTCTCGGGCGGGAGCTCGGCATCGACGGCTTCGACGGGCTGGTGGCGGGCAAGGCGCTGGAATACGGCGCGCCCCTCGCCGGTATCGACCCGGAATTGCAACTCCCAGGTCTCGCCGCGTGCCGCAAGCTCCGAGATCAGCGCGAACAGGTCGTCGCAATCGGGGTCATGGCTGCAGGTGATGAAGGCCAGGCGTCCCTCATGCTGGATGACGCGGTCGTCATCCTCGGCAAAGCCGAGCTCTTCGAGGGCATTGGTCAGCGCCCGCTCCGAGGCGATCAGCAGGCTGCTGACGTGGAGCTTGGCGCTCTCGGCAGGAGGGTTGTCGGCGACATCCATACCATTGACTTAGCGTGCCGGGTACCCCCAGGACAAGGCGCCCCGGACGGCGGCCTCTGACCGGCGCCTCAGCCTTGGCGCTGCAGGAGTTGCGCGAACGCCAGGAGCTCTGCGGCATTGACGTCCGACACCGCCCAGGAGGTCATCCCGTGCGCCGTCCAGTGCACGATGTTGTAGCCGTTCCGAACCGAAGCGCGGATGGCGCCGTCGGCCTCGTCCGACGGGAAGACGAACAGATTGATTGGGTGCTGGTTGCGGCGATAGACGAGCGCCGCGACCGGGCGATGGTCGATGTAATCGAGACGCCCGCCGATCAACGGGAAGCCCGCGTCGGACGTGTCGGCGACCGGCGGCGCATAATCGAGCCAGCCGTGGAACCACGGCTTCACCGTGTGCTGGTCGGAAGAGGCGACGTCGGTGAGGTGATCGGCCATGAGCGAGCGCACATGGCTCGTTACGATCTCCTGCGTCAGCGGCTCCTGGCCGCTGCCGGTGACGATATAGGCGGTGACGCCGGACGAGAGCGCGACGGCGAGGAGCAGCGCGGCGGCCATCGCCCAGCCGCGCCAGAGCGGCCGGGCGAATGCCGGCCGGCCAGCGAGGCGCGCGATGCGCCGGCGCACCTCATCGGGCGCGGCATAATAGGGTCCGGCGCGGTGGATGGCCTGTTGCCAGGCGGTCTCTTCCGCCACCAGGCGCCGGCAATCGGCACAAGTCTCGAGATGGGTGTCGGCCTCGGCGCGCAGATCGGGCGCAAGCTCGCCATCGACGTAGCGATGCAGCAGCTCCTGCAGGTCCTTACAATCCATCGCTCGGTCCTCGCATGGTTCGACGAAGCCAGGCTTCCTTCAACGCGCCGCGGGCGCGGGCCAGGCGCGACATCACGGTCCCGATCGGCACGCCCAGAACCGCGCCGATGTCTCGGTATGAAAGCTCCTCGATCTCGCGCAGCACCAGGACCTCGCGAAACAACAGCGGCAGCTCCGCGATGAGCCCGTTGAGCAGCGCCGCGTCGCATTGCCGGGCGACGATGCTCTCCGGGCTCGACGCGTCGCCCGCGGTCCCGGCCGCCGCGGCAGTCGCTTCGGCCTCGACCTCGGGCGACAACGGGGTGATCGCCGATGGCCGGTTGCGCTCGAGCCAGCGATAGCAGGTGTTGCGCACGATGGTCAGCAGCCACGCCCGGCCGTTCTCGCCGCGATAGCTGTCGACATAGGTCAGTGCCCGCAGGCAGGATTCCTGGACCACGTCCGCGGCGTCCGCATCGTTGCGCGTCAGCCAGCGCGCCAGATTGTACGCGGCATCCAGATGCTGCAACGCGATCACTGCAAAGCGTTCAGACTTGCCCTGCATGGCCAATGCCGCACCTCCCCGGCGGACCGGTCGTCAACATAGGGACCCGGCCGCAGGCGATGTTATTCCGTTTGTGATCTTTTCTTGTATGGTAACATCTCCATACAACTCGCTGTGGAAATTCGCGCTTCGATCACTAGAGATTGAATTATCGCAGCCGGCGACGCGGGCTACTGTCTTCGCACAGATTATCGTCACCATCTCCGGCGAAGCGGAGGACAGCACATTCGAGCGCCATGCGGGGGAACGAGCGAGGGCAGGTCGGCGGTGCTGAGCGCCATTATCATCGACACCGAAGGAAAGCCGTGGCCCGTGGGCGCGCCGGACCTGCGCGAGAAGCTCATGTGCCCCGACCGCGATCTGGACGTCATCGCCTAT
>DASVOY010000011.1:0-7847 GCA_036383115.1 Allostellaceae bacterium | reverse complement strand
ACCGAGCGCATAAGCTCGCGGTGCTGTTCGGTGTAGATCATGTCTTGGCCTTCACATCCGAGCCACGCCGAAGCTCGTTGGGTTGAGGGGGCGGATCTCCGCCTCGCGGCAGATCGAGAGGCAGAAGGCGAGCACCTTGCGCGAATCCCGGGGATCGATGAGCCCGTCATCCCAGAGCCGCGCGGTGGCGAAGAGCGCGGTCGATTCACGGTCGAACTGCTCGACGATCTTGCGCTCCATGGCGTCGAGCTGCGCGCGGTCGACGGGCTTGCCCGCGCGCTCGAAGCGCTCCTCGGTGATGATCGAGAGCACCTTCGCCGCCTGCCCGCCGCCCATGACGGCGATGCGGTTGTTGGGCCACGCGAAGATGAAGCGGGGATCGTAGGCGCGCCCGCACATGCCGTAATTGCCGGCGCCGAAGCTCGCGCCGATGTGGAGGGTGAGCTGCGGCACGGTGGCGTTGGCGACAGCCTGGATCATCTTCGAGCCGTGCTTGACGATGCCGCGCCGCTCCGCATCGGTGCCGACCATGTACCCCGTCGTGTTCTGGAGATACACGATGGGAATGCCGGCCTGGCACATGAGCTGGATGAACTGGGCCGCCTTGACCGAGCCGTCCGTATCGATCGGGCCGTTGTTGCCGATGATGCCGCAGGGATGGCCCTCGATCGCCGCCTGGCCGCATACGGTGTGGACACCGTAGAGCGCCTTGAAGTCGAGGAAGTCGGAATCGTCGGCAATGCGGGCGATGACCTCGCGCACGTCATAGGGCTTGCGATAGTCGACCGGCACCACGCCACAGAGCTCGTCGGCGCTCCAGCGCGGCTCGCGGAAGCTCCGCTGCTGCTGCGGCGGGAGCGCGTCGTTCCAGCGCAGCTTCGCCAGCACTTCGCGGCAGAGGCGGATACCGTCGGCATCGTCCTCGGCCATGTAGTCGGAGACGCCAGAGATCGTCGAATGCATCTCGGCGCCGCCCAGATCCTCGTCGGTGGCGCGCTCGCCGGTGGCGGCGCGCAGCAGCGGCGGCCCGGCGAGGAACACCTTGGCCCGACCCTTGACCATGATGACGTAGTCGGAAAGACCTGGGAGGTAGGCGCCGCCCGCGGTCGAGGAGCCATGCACCACCGTGACCTGCGGGATGCCCGCCGCCGAGAGCCGCGCCTGGTTGCGGAAGGTCTGGCCGCCCTCGACAAAGATCTGCGCCTGGTAATTGAGGTTGGCACCGCCGGATTCGACGAGCTGGACCAGTGGCAGCTTGTTCTCGCGCGCGATCTCCTGGCAGCGCAGCTTCTTCTTGAGCCCCATCGGCGCGGTGGTGCCGCCCTTGATGGCGCTGTCGGAGGCGGAGATGAGGCAGCGCACGCCCGAGACATAGCCGATGCCGTCGATGACGCCGCCGCCCAACACATTCTCCTTGCCGTCATCGTCATGCATGCCAAGCCCGGCCAAGGTCGAGATCTCGAGGAAAGGGCTGCCGCGGTCGAGCAGCAGTGCGACGCGCTCGCGCGGCAGCAGCTGCCCGCGCTTGGCGAACTGATCCTTCTTGGCATTCGAGGTCCGTCGCACCTGCTCCTCGAGCGCGCGGAACTCCTCGATCAGCTCGAGCATCGCCGCGCGGTTGGCGCGGAAGCTCTCACTCGCGGGGTCGATGCGACTCTCGATTACCGGCATGGGTCAAGAGCCCCGGTTGTCGCGCCGCAGGAAGTCGGGCGGCGATTCCAGCGGGAAGCCGTAATAGGGCCGCGACCGGTCATGGTCCGGAAGCGGCCGGTCGGTCTTGGCGTTGGGCGCCGCGCCGTCGACGCGGAGGCAGCTTCCCGAGATGAACCCGGCCGCGTCCGAAAGCAGGAACACGATCGCCGCCGAGACCTCGGACTCCGTGCCGAGCCGCTTCAGCGGCACATGCCGCCAGAGCTGCGCGATGCGCGACCGCTGGTCCGCCGGATATGTCGCCATGCCCGAGGACGCGATCCATCCCGGCGCGACCGCGTTGACACGCACCCCGGCATAGGCCCATTCGACCGCCGCCGTCATGGTGAGGTTTAGCATGCCCGCGCGCGCCGCGCCCGAATGCCCCATGCTCGGCATCGACATCCACATGTCGGCGATGATGTTGACGATGGAGCCGCCATGCTTCTCCCTCGAGCGGACGAAGCACTCGCGCGCGACGAGGAAGCCGCCGGTGAGATTGTTGCGGATGACGGTCTCCCAGCCCTTCTGCGAGATATCCTTGAGCGGCGCCGCGAACTGCCCGCCGGCATTGTTGACGAGGCCGTCGATGCGGCCGTGCGTCTCGACGACGGCCGCGACGGCGCGCTGCACCTCCTCCTCGACGCGGATGTCGCAAGGGTGCGTGGTCGCGGGCGCGCCGCCGGCCGCGGTGATCTCCTCCGCCACGGCGGCGAGCTTCTCCGGCTTGCGGCCGACGAGCGCCACGTGCGCGCCGAGCGACGCCAGCTCATGCGCGGTGCTGCGGCCGATGCCGCTGCCGCCGCCGGTGACGACGACATGGCGTCCGGCGAAGAGGCCGGGCCGGAAGATCGAATCGTAGGCCATCCGCTCCCGATGCTTGGTCTTTTTAGTGCCGGACGGGATGGTGGAACAGATCGCCTCGCTTGGCAACGAGATCGAGCGATTTATCGTTGCGCCGCCGACATGAAGGACGCCAGCGCCTCGGCGCATTCCTCGGGCTTCTCCTCGGCGACGAAGTGGCCGCAATCGAGCGCGACCTCGCGCACATCGTCGGCCCAGTTCCGCCACACCGCCAGGGGCGACGCGGCCTTGCTGCTGAGATACCCGCGGCCCCAGAGCAGCAGGACGGGGCAGGCGATCCTCCGGCCGTGCCTGCGGTCCTCGGCGTCGTGCGCGCGATCGACCGTGGCGCCGGCGCGATAGTCGGCGCAGGTGGCGGCGATCACCGAGGGCTCACGGAACTGCTCGACATAGGCGGCGACCGCCCACGGGTCGAGCGCGTCGCGCCGTCCCGCCCAGCGGTCGAGGAGATGTCGGATGAAGAATTCGGGCTCGGCGCCGATCAGCCGCTCCGGCACCGGCGCAGGCGCGGCGAGGAAGGTCCAGTGGTAGCTCGCCAGCGCCTTGTCGGCATTCATCCCTTCCCACATGTCGAGCGTCGGGATGATGTCGATTGGCGCGAAGCGCTCGACGCGCTCCGGATGGTCGAGGCAGAGGCGATAGCCGACGCGCGCGCCGCGGTCGTGCCCGGCGAGCCTGAACCGCTCATGGCCGAGCGCCGTCATCAGCGCCGCCATGTCCGCCGCCATGGCCCGCTTGGAGTAGCGCTGGTGATCTGCATCCGGCATCGGCCCGAGGCTCCGCCCATAGCCGCGCAGATCCGGCAGGATCAAGGTGAAGCGCCGCGCGAGGATCGTCGCGACGCGGTGCCAGGCGACATGGGTCTGGGGATAGCCGTGCAGCAACAGGAGCGGTGGTCCCTCCCCGCCGATGCGAAGGAAGAGCTCCGCCTCTCCCGTCGAGATGCATCGCTCGGCGAAGCCTTCGAACATGAGCGGGCGCTCCCCTCACTCTCCCGCCCGCATCACGCCCCGTGCTTGCCGATGATGGCGATCGAGCAGACGTTCTGGTGCGGGAAGCCGCCGAGGTTGTGGACGAGGCCCCGAACCGGCTCCTCCTTGCGCTGGCGGGGCCCGGCGCGCCCCAGCATCTGCAGATAGATCTCGTAGATCATCCGCAGGCCCGAGGCGCCGATCGGATGGCCGAAGCATTTGAGCCCGCCATCGATCTGGCACGGCACCTTGCCCTCGGCGTCGTAGAAGCCGTCGAGCACGTCCTTCTCCGCACCGCCCTCGGGCGAGATGAAGAGGTCCTCCATGGTCACCAGCTCGGTGATCGAGAAGCAGTCATGCGCCTCGACCAGCGAGACCTGCTCGCGCGGCTTGTCGATGCCGGCCTCCTGATAAGCGCGCTTGGCCGCCGCGCGCGCCGTGGCGAAATGGCTGCCGTCCCAGGAATTGTGCTGCGCCTCCTCGCCGTTCGAGACCGCGAGCTGCAGCGCCTTCACCGAGATGAGGTCGCGCTTGCCGAGGCTCCGGGTGATCTCCGGCGTCGTCACGATGGCGGCGGCGGCGCCGTCGCTCACGCCGCAGCAATCGAAGAGGCCCAAGGGCTCCGCCACCATGGGCGCCTTCAGCACGGCCTCCTCCGTGATCTTGTTCTGGAGATGGGCCTTGGGGTTGCGGCTGCCATTGTCGTGGCTCTTGACCGAGATATGCGCCATCGCCTTCTTGAGCTCGTCGCGCGAGACGCCGTGCTTGGCGCGATAGGCGGCGGCGAGCTGGGCGAAGCTGCCGGGCGCGGAGACATTGGCCCAGAACATCGAGTTGAGCGCGCCGCGCCCGCGCTGCGGCAGGCCGCCATAGCCGGTGTCCTTGAGCTTCTCGACGCCCAGGGCCAGCGCGATGTCGCAGGCGCCCGACGCCACCGCGTAGGTCGCGCCGCGGAACGCCTCGGAGCCGCTCGCGCAATAATTCTCGACGCGGGTCACGGGGATGTAGGGCAGCCGGAGCGCCATGGCGAGCGGCACGCCGGACTTGCCGACATGCTGCTCCTCGATCGCGGTCGAGAACCAGGCCGCGTCGATCTGGCTGGTTTCGATGCCGGCATCCTTGGCCGCCTCCTCATAGGCCTCGACGATGAGGTCGCCGGCGTCGCAATCCCAGCGCTCGCCGAATTTCGAGCAGCCCATGCCGAGGATGGCGACCTTGTCCCGGATGCCCTTTGCCATGGTCAGACCTCCTTCGCGTCGCCGGCCGGCGCCGCTTTCCAGAAATACTTGGTGAAGCCGCGCTGCGGATCGACTTCCTTGATGCGGAAGACCATGCGCATGGGCATGCCGACCTCGACCTTGCCGACATCGACATCGGTGAAGTCGACCATCATGCGCCCGCCCTCGGCGAATTGCACCATGCCGTAATGCGCGGGCGGCTCCGGCGAATAGGTGAGATTGTCGGCAGTGTAGGACATGATGCGCCCGCCGAACTCGGAGAAGGGCTGGTCGACCTGGGTGTGCCGGGCGCGGCAGTTGGGGTTGACGCAGATGTTGCTCTTCGGGAACTGCACCGTGCCGCAGCGCTCGCATTTGCCGCCGACCAGCGACAGCAGCATGTCCTTGTTGCGGTAGAGGGTCGAGAGCGGCGTCTGCTTGTCGACCTCGGCGCGCAAGCCCCGCTCCATCTTCACGAGGTCGTTGAAGGCGAGGTATTTCGAATAGTTCGTCTCTTCCCTGCGCCGCTTGAGCGAGCCGGTGATGCCGCGCCGCGCCTGCTGCATCGCCGGCAACGCCGCCGTAGCCTGGAAGATCAGCGCATCGCTGCCATTGCCGAATCCCGCGACGAGGATGCGCTCGCCCGGCTTCGCCTCCTGCAGCGCGTGGACGAGCATGACCAGCGGATGCGCCGCCCCGGTGTCGCCGCAGAGCCCGTCGAGATTGGGGCGCAGGCTCGCCTCGGCTATGCCGGTCTGCTTGGCGATCGCCTGCGCCACGCGCGGCAAGGTGCAGGGGAGGCAGAAATGCGCGATGTCGTCGGGCTTGGTGCCGGTCTCTTCCAGCACGCCCGCAATCACCGGCGGGACGATCTTGAGATAGCCCTCGTCGCGGATCCAGCGCTCCTCCCAGGCGTAATCGAACTCGCGGCCCTTGCCCTTGTAATGGTCGACGAAATCGACCGAGGCGGAGCGGCTGGCGATGAACTTCGCCACGCCGTCGGCGCGGTCGAGGATGAGCGCGGCGGCGCCGTCGCCATAGAGCAGCTCGGCCGGGCTCGCCGCCGGCGCGCGCCGCTTGTCGGATGCCACGAACAGCACCGGCCCGCCCCGCGCCGCCACCGCATCGAGCGCGGCAATGAGGCCGGTCGTGCCGGCGCGCTGCGAGGCGCCGACATCCATGGTGTTGACCGCCTCGCCGAGCCGCAGCGCCTGCGCGACGATGCCGGCGTTCTGGCGATCCTCGAAGGGCGCCGACGTGGTGGCGAGGTAGAGCGCCTTGAAGCCGTCGCGCGGCCCGTCGGCGAGCGCGTCGCGCGCCGCCTCGACCGCCATGGTGAGCGCGTCCTCGTCCCAGGAGCAGATCGCGCGCTCGGCTTTGGCATAGGCGCGCAGGCCCGCGTTGAACCAGCCATTGGCGTCGACCACGGATTTGCGGCTGAGCCTGAGCCGCGGAATGTAGCCGCCGAAGGATGCGATGCCGACCATATTGCCTAGCTCCCGAACTCCGCCAGCCCGTTGTTGATCACCACCGCGTCGCGCCCGAGGACGCGGCAGCGGAAGCCGGCGCGGCCCTCGCCGTCGCGCCAGATCTCGGTGCGGACGGTCTCGCCGGGGTAGACGGGCGCGGAGAAGCGCGCGTCCATGCGCCGGAGCCGCGCCGGGTCGTAGCTGCAGAGCGTGCGCAGCAGCGCGTGGCCGGCGACACCGAAAGTGCAGAGGCCATGCAGGATCGGACGCGGGAAACCCGCCACCGCAGCGATCTCGGGGTCGGCGTGGAGCGGGTTGTAGTCGCCGCTCAAGCGATAGATGAGCGCCGCCTGTGGCAAAGTCGCGATGTCGCAGACGAGGTCGGGTGCGCGCTCCGGCAGCGTGTGCACCGGGCGGGTCGGCCCGCTCGGGCCGCCGAAGCCGCCATAGCCGCGCAGGAAACTCGTCGAGCGCAAGGAGGCCAGGAGCGCGCCCGACTCCTTGTCGCTGATGTCGCGGCGCGAATAGACGAGCGCGCCCTTGCCGGCGCCCTTGTCGACGATCTCCTCGATGATGGTGCGGCCCACCACCGTGCCGACGGCGGCCAGCGGCTTGTGGATGACGACACTCTGCTCGCCATGGACGACCTGCTTCCAGTCGATGCCGGTCTCCGGGTTCTTGGCCCATTGGCCGGGATAGGCCAGCACTGTCGCCATGGTCGGCAGCGCCTTCAGCCCCTCCTCATAGACGAAGCGCAGTTGCGCGCGATCCATCGGATCGGCGCCGAAGCCCAGGCCCAGCGCGTAGAGGATCGTGTCCTTGGCCCCGTAGCTGTGCTCGATGTCGGCGAAGGGCCAGTTCTTGAGGCGCTGATAATCGATCGCCATGGCTCAGACCGGATCCCAGCTGAAGATGTCGCCCGAGCGGTCGAGCGGATAGAACGCGGTCTTGAGCGCCGGCATGGCATGCTCGGCGATCGCCTGCGGCGTCCAGCCCTCGCCGCGATGGATCGAGCGGATCGGCCGCGGCTGGCTCATCAGGAAGATCTCGTTCTTGCGCACGGCGAAGATCTGGCCGGTGACGTCCTTCGAGAGATCGCTGGCGAGATAGACCGCGAGCGGCGCGATCTTGCCCGCCGTCATGGTCTTGACCCGCTCAACCCGCGCCTTCTCCTCCGGCGTGTCGGTCGGGATGGTGCCGATAAGCCGGCTCCAGGCGAAGGGCGAGATGCAGTTGGAGCGCACGTGGTAGCGCGCCATGTCGAGCGCAATCGACTTGGACAGACCGACGATGCCCATCTTGGCAGCGGCGTAATTGGCCTGGCCGAAATTGCCGACGAGACCCGAGGTCGAGGTGAAATGGATGAAGGAGCCGCTCTCCTGCTCGCGGAAATGCGAGGCCGCAGCGCGCGACATGTAGAAGCTGCCCATGAGATGGACCTTGATCACCATCTCCCAGTCGACATGCGACATGCGGTGGAAGATGCGGTCGCGCAGGATGCCGGCGTTGTTGACGACGCAATCGACACGGCCAAAGGCGTCGAGCGCGGTGCCGATGATGCGCTCGGCCCCGGCGGGATCGGCGACGCTGTCCGCGTTGGCGACGCCGGTGCCGCCGACGGCGCGGATTTCGTCGAC
>DASVOY010000010.1:0-3427 GCA_036383115.1 Allostellaceae bacterium | reverse complement strand
GAGCGGAGCGTCGAAAATTTGTGGCCGGTGCGGTCGAGCCAATCCGTCAGGATCAGCCAGAAGGTCGGCACCCCCGCGGTCAGCGTGACCTTCTCGCCCTCGATGAGCTCGTAGAGCTTGTCGGGCTCGTAGTTGCGGCCGGGCAGGACCAGCTTGCTGCCGGTGTAGCAGCTCAAATAAGGCATGTTCCAGGCATTGCCGTGGAACATCGGCGCCATCGGCATCATGACCTCGAGCGCGCCGTGCCGGTGCCCCGGCAGGAAGTCGAAGGACGCGGCGGCCATGGTCTGCAGCACGGCCGCGCGATGGGAGTAGACGACGCCCTTTGGGTTGCCCGTGGTGCCCGAGGTGTAGCAGATGGTGGAGGCCGAGTGCTCGTCGAATTGCGGCCACGCGTAGTCCTCATCCTCGGCCGCCAGCAGCGTGTCGTAGCAGAGCAGGTTCGGTAGGCTCGTACCGGGCATGCGCGCCGCCGGCGCCATCACGACGTAACCCTTCACTGTCGTTAGCTTCGGTGCGATCGCCTCGACGATCGGCAAGGTCGCCGCGTCGCAGAAGATGAATTCGTCCTCGGCGTGGTTGATGATGTAGGCGAGCTGCTCGGGAAAGAGCCGCGGGTTCACCGTGTGCAGCACCGCGCCGGTGCCGGTGACGCCGTAGAACATCTCGAAATGCTCGCGGGTGTTCCACGCCAGCGTGCCGATGCGCATGCCGGGCGTGGCGCCCAGGCGCAGCAGCGCCTTGGCGAGGCGCTTGATGCGGCGATGCGCGTCGGCATAGCTGTAGCGCTCGATGTCGCCTGCGATCGTGCGCGCGACGATCTCGGTCGCGCCGTGGTGCTCCGCCGCATAGTCGATGAAGCCCGACAGCAGCAGCGGCATGTCCATGATCAGGCCATGCATGTCCTTCCTCCCCGTGGCCCCGCCTGTTCCCGGCGGTTCGGCCTTATCTTGTCACGGCGCGGCGCTATGCCGCAGCAGAATCTTCCCGGCGCCGCGCCCCCGCGAGCAGCGCCGCGGTGAGCCAGAGCGAGGACAGCCACCAGGCCTGCCAGGCGCCGAAGCTGAGCATGGCGATGGTCAGCGCCGCCCCGGCGCAGCCGAGCGCGAGCGCGCGATGCGGCGTCGCCATGCTCCGGTCGGCAGCGATGCGCCACAGCACGACGCCGAGCGCGGCGATGCATAGCAGCGCGCCGGGCGCGCCGAGCTCGACGCGCCATTGCAGCGCCGCGTCATGGGGATGGAGCGGCAACGCCTCGGCGGCGATGTCCATGTCGAGCTCCGGCGCGATGTCGCCGGCGGGCTCCTGTCCGCCGGGCAGCGCCCGCGACGCATCCATGCCCCAGCCGAGCAGCGGCCGCTCGGCGATGCGATCGGAAACGAAGCGCCAGATGACCAGCCGGTGGATCGCCGATTGCCGCAGCATGGGCGCGGCCTCATGGACACGCTCGATGCCCGGCCCGCCCGGTGCGACCAGCGGAAACGCGACGGCGATCAAGGCGACGCCACCGACCAGCGCGACGGCGACCAGCCGCGGCAGCCGCCACGCCGCGGCGAGCGCGGCCAGGCCGATCAGCGCGGCGAGGAAGGCGGAGCGGCTGTCGAACTGGTAGAGGGTGATGCCGACCGCGATGGCAAGGACGGCGAGCGCCCATCGCGCACGCCGAACGATGAGCGCGGCAGCCGCGGGCCAAGCGGCGAGCAGCAGGAGCGTGACGCCGCGGTCGTAGCGCGCGAGCGCCACGTATTCGTCGAGCGCCATGCCGCGGAGGAGGTGCCAGAGCACCTTGCCGCTCCACAACTCGAACTGCAGCAGGACCACGGCGATCGTCACCCCGATCACTGCCGCGCGGCCGAGCCGGGCCGACGCCGACGCCGCAAGCGCGGCGCCCGCGCCGAGAATGCAGAGCCCGGCGGCGCAGATGGCGAGGAACCGCGCGCTCTCGAACAGGCTGTGCGCCGCGATCGGCGACCACAGCGAGGTCAGCGCGGCCCAGAGCGAGAGCAGCACAAGGAGTGCGCCCAGCGGCGCAAAGGGGCGGATCCATGCCAGGCAGCGGCGCCAATCTCCCGCCAGCAATGCCACCGCCACGAGCGCCAGCAGCGGCGCCATGCCGAGCGGCGCAAACACCGCCAGCGGCGGCGCGACGATCGCGCCCGCCGCGAGGATGTTTCCTGGCGCCAGCGCGGCGCGCCACCGCGTGTCCCGGGGCGGGGCGGAGGCAGGAGACATGGCAGGCGGCCGCTGCGATGGTGTCACGGCGGAGCCATTACCGAAAAAGGCGCGACGGCGGAACCCCTCGCGGTCTCGGCTGAGGCCGACCGTGCTCAATGCTTCGCGGCGACGGCACGTATCTCGACGAATTTGTTGCCGTTGAAATAGTAGGCGGGCTCCTGGTCGAGATTGAGCTTGCGGCTCTCCTCGCGCATGCGGTTGTCGGTGAAGGTCATGAGGTAGAGGACGTTGATGCGGCCCTTATGCTCCAGATCGGCGCCGCCGTCGAGCCCTTCGAGCAGGGTCGTGGTGAAGAGACCGTGGTCCTTGCCGGCGGTGCCTTCCTTCTCGCCGTTGGAATCGAGCGCCAGGTTGCGCGCGCCAGCCAGGATGAAGCGGCCGGTCTTGCGGCCGACGGTATAGGTCACGACCTCGTTGCGCGCCTTCCACTCGACCGGGCTGTCGGTCAGCGTGCCGGAGAAGCATGTGTCCAGCACCAGGAGCAGGGCGCCCTGGATCTTCTCCACTATCGGCAGGAGTTCGGCCTCGCCGAGGCCGTCCTGGCGGAACAGCTCATCGAGAATCTCATGCTCGCTGGCGCCATTGGCCTTCGCCAGCAGCTCCGGGTGGCGGGTGGCGAAATCAACCGGCGCAAAGAAATACTTGCCGTCGACCGCCTCGCCATGGCCAGAGAGAAAGATGACGGCGATGTCCTGCGGCCGCGACTTGGCAGCGACCTTGCGCAGCGCCGCGGTGATGTTGGGAATGGTGGCGTCGCGGTCGAGGAGCAGCTCGACCTCCGCGCGCTCATAGACGGGCGGGGTCGGCTGGCGCAGCAGCTCCGCGACCGCGCGCGCGTCGTTGGCGGCATTGGCGAGGCGGAATTCCGCCTGTTGATACTCGCTGACGCCGATGGCGACGACGAACAATTGTACGCCCGCGGTCACGGGATCGGGCGCGGTGTCGGCCGCGGACGACTTCGCCTCGACGATCAGGTCGTCGTCGCCGCGCGACTGGATGGCGGCGGTCTGGGACTCCGTGGCGAAGCGTATCTCGTTGCGCACGGGGTCGAGCGGCAGGACGACCGTTTCCGTGCGCTGCTTCGGATCGGCGCTGTCGACCGTGCGCACGCCCTCGATCGCCGCGCCGTTGCGGCGGATGATGACCCGCCCGAGGCCGCCGCCGCGATCGAGGAGGCGATAGCGGGCGAAGA
>DASVOY010000009.1:0-4798 GCA_036383115.1 Allostellaceae bacterium | reverse complement strand
GCGATCTTGGCGGCGCCGCCGGCAAAGAGCTTCGCCGTGTAGGAGGTCGCGGGGTCGGCGCCGCGCCGGCTCGCGATTACCGCATAGAGCCGGTCGAGCGTGCTGCCGTCGATCTCCGCCATGTCCCGCCTCCACGGAAGTGTGGGGCCAGGGGTTAGCAGATTGGGCGAAGCCTGGCCAGTTGACGCGCTCAGCGCCGTACTGGGATTCCCGCTGCGGCGAGATGCGCCTTCGCCTCGCCGATGCGGTATGTCCCGAAATGGAAGATCGAGGCGGCGAGCACGGCGGTGGCGTGGCCGTCGCGAATGCCTTCGGCGAGATGCTCGAGCGTGCCGACCCCGCCGGAGGCGATCACCGGGATGGTGACCGCGTCGGCGACAGCGCGCGTCAGCGGGATGTCGAAGCCCGACTTGGTGCCGTCGCGATCCATCGAGGTGAGCAGGATCTCGCCCGCGCCGTAGGCCGCCATCTGCCGCGCCCAGGCCACCGCGTCGATGCCGGTCGAGCGCCGTCCGCCATGGGTGAAGACCTGCCACCGGCCGGGGCCGGTCTGCTTGGCGTCGATGGCGACGACGATGCATTGGCTGCCGAATTTCTGCGCGGCCTCCTTGACGAAGTCCGGCCGGGCCACTGCGGCGGTGTTGATCGACGTCTTGTCGGCGCCGGCGAGCAGCAATCGCCTGATGTCCTCGACCTCGCGCACGCCGCCGCCGACGGTGAGCGGCATGAAGCATTGCTCGGCGGTGCGCGCCACCACGTCATGGAGCGTGGCGCGGTTCTCGGCCGAGGCGGTGATGTCGAGGAAGCACAGCTCGTCGGCACCCTCGCGATCATAGAGCTTCGCCTGCTCGACGGGATCTCCGGCATCGACGAGGTCGACGAAGTTGATGCCCTTGACGGTGCGGCCGTCCTTGACGTCGAGGCACGGGATGACGCGCATCTTCAGCATGGTTCAATCCTCGAGCAGCGCGAGCGCGCGCTTCAAGTCGATGCGCCCGTCATAGAGCGCGCGGCCGCAGATCACGCCGACGATGCCGTCGCGCTCATGCGCCTTGAGCGCCTCGAGGTCGGCGGGCGTGGCGACGCCACCCGAGGCGATCACCGGCGTGGCGAGCTGCCGGGCGAGCGTGGCCGTGGCCTCGACATTGGCGCCGGCGAGGGCGCCGTCGCGCTCGATGTCGGTATAGACGATGGCGGCGACCCCGGCGCCCTCGAAGTCGCGCGCGAGATCGATTGCCAGGCGCTCGGATGCCTTCGCCCAGCCTTCGACAGCAACGCGGCCTTCGCGCGCGTCGATGCCGACGACGATCCGGCCGGGATGGGCGCGGCATGCCTTCCGCACCAGATCGGGATCGCGCAGCGCGGCGGTGCCGAGGACGACGCGCGCGACGCCTTGCGCGAGCCAGTCATCGATGGCACGCCGGTCGCGGATACCGCCGCCGAGCTGCACCGCGGCGTTTCGCTTGCGCGCCACCGCCAGGATGCCCTGCACCGCGCCGACATTCTCGGGCTTGCCGGCGAAGGCGCCGTCGAGATCGACGACATGGAGCCAGCGGCAGCCGGCATCGAAGAAGCTCTTAGCCTGCGCCGCGGGGTCGTCGTTGAAGACGGTCGCGCTACTCATCTCGCCGCGCAGCAGGCGCACGCATTTCCCGCCCTTGAGGTCGATGGCCGGGAAGAGGATCACCGCGCCGCTCCGGCCTCCACGGCCAGCCGCTTGTAATAGAAATGGCCGGGAACGACCTCGCCCTCGACGCGGGCGTAGCAGGGATGCGTACCCCAGCGCTCGTACCCCAGCGACTCGTAAAGCTGGATCGCCGCGCCCTGGGTGTCGCGCACATCAAGGTTGAGGACGGCGAAACCCGCGGCGCGCGCGGCGTCCTCGACCGCGACCACGAGTTGCCGCGCCAGGCCATGGCCGCGAGCCCAGGGGGCGATGAAGTTGCTGATCACCTGCGCCGCGAAGGACTGCGCCTCGTTGTTGCGCGGCGGCCGCACCAGCTGCGCCGAGCCGCAGATGGTGCCGTCGAGGCGGGCGACGAAGAGACGCCGTTCCGGCACCAGCAGCACGCCACGCCAATAGTTCTCCATGATGTGGCGCGGCGGCGCCTGCAGCCAGCCGAAGCCGCCGCCGCCCTTGATCGCGGCCTCCGCGGCATCGCAGAGATCCTCGAGGTCGGTGCGGCTGAAGGCCTCGAGCGGCTCGACGGCGGTCGTTACGGCAGGCGTCTCGTTCACGGCCGCCACCTCATGAAATTGGTGATGAGTCTCAAGCCGGTCGCCTGGCTCTTCTCGGGATGGAACTGGGTCCCCACGAGATTGTCGCGGCCGATGGCGGCGGCGATCTCGCCGGCATAGTCGACCGTGGCGAGGACATCGCGACGCTCGGCGCAGGCGAAGCGGTAGCTGTGGACGAAATAGGCATGCTCGCCCGGGGCGATGCCGTCGAAGACGGGATGGCGGCCGAGCGGCGCGAGCTCGTTCCAGCCCATATGGGGGATCTTGTAGGACGGATCGGCGGGGGTGATCGCCACCACCTCCCCGGGGATCCAGCCGAGGCCGTCGACCGTCTCGAATTCGCGGCCGCGCTCGGCCATGAGCTGCATGCCGACGCAGATGCCGAGGAAGGGCCGGCCGCGCCGGACCACCGCCTCGTCGAGCGCCTCCTCCACGCCCGGCACGGCAGCCAGCCCGCGGCGGCAATCGGCGAAGGCGCCGACGCCGGGCAGCATGATGCGGTCGGCGTTGCGCACCGCCCGGGCGTCGCTCGTCACCACCACATCGGTGTCGATGCCGGCCTCGCGCGCCGCGCGCTCGAACGCCTTGGCGGCCGAGCGCAAATTACCCGAGCCGTAGTCGATCAGTACCGTGGCCATCCATCATCCCTACAGCACGCCCTTGGTCGAGGGCACCGCATCGGTGCGGCGCGGGTCGATGGCCACCGCCTGCCTGAGCGACCGCGCCAGGCCCTTGTAGCAGGACTCGACGATGTGGTGGTTGTTCTCGCCATAGAGGTTCTCGACATGCAGGGTGACGCCGGCCGACTGGGCGAAGGCCTGGAACCACTCCTTGAAGAGCTCGGTGTCCATCTCGCCGAGCTTGGGCCGGGTGAACTTCACCTTCCAGACGAGATAGGGCCGGTTCGACGCATCGAGCGCGACGCGGGTCAAGGTCTCGTCCATCGGCACCAGCGCCTCGCCCCAGCGCGCGATGCCGCGCCGGTCTCCCAGCGCCTTCGACACCGCCTCGCCGACGACATAGCCGCTGTCCTCGGTGGTGTGGTGGAAGTCGATATGCAGGTCGCCCTCGGCGCGCAAGGTCAAGTCGATGAGGCTGTGGCGCGACAGCTGCTCCAGCATGTGGTCTAGGAAGCCGACGCCGGTCTTGACGTCATAGGCGCCGGTGCCGTCGAGATTGACGACGCCGCGGATCTTGGTCTCCCGCGTGACACGCTCCACGCTCGCCTGGCGCGCGGGCGGGACGACGACGGGGGAGCGGGCCTGGGCCACGACGGCTCTCCTTGCACCAACTGGTTGCCGGGATTCAGGGACGCCGTTTTAGCAAGAACCCTGGGGCACCGCCAGTAGGACGGGCGGGTGGGGCGGGGAGCCGCAAGGGGCGGCGCTTTGCCGATTGCCGGATGGCGCCCCACCCGATTTACTGGAGCCGCGCGGCAGATCGGCTGAGCACGATCGATCAGGAGATCGCCATGGAACGCTTTGCGGCCTGCGCCCTCGCACGAGCATGGGCGCAAGATCGGCAAGCATTTCGCCGGCCCATCCTCGCGCCGGCTTCCGGCTGCGATTCCGCCCATGCCGGTGCCGAGGCGCGGATACGCTACTCGGCGGTTTACGTGTTCTACGCGGCTTCCTAGCCGAACCGGTCCTCCGGCGCCGGTCGCCTTGACCGGCGCCGGGGAAGGCCCACATTCTGGGCCTATCCTTCCGCCATAGGCCCCATGCAGCACGCGAAACCCGAGACCTGGCACGGCACGACCATCCTTTGCGTGCGCAAGGAGGGCCGCGTCGTCATCGCCGGCGACGGGCAGGTGTCGATGGGCCAGACCATCGTCAAGTCCAACGCCAAGAAGCTGCGCCGCCTCGGCAACGGCTCGGTGATCGCCGGATTCGCCGGCGCCACCGCCGACGCACTCACCCTCTTCGAGCGGCTCGAGGCCAAGCTCGAGCAGCATCCGGGCCAGCTCTCGCGCGCCTGTGTCGAGCTCGCCAAGGACTGGCGCACCGACCGCTATCTGCGCCGGCTCGAGGCGATGATGGCGGTAGCCGACGCCAAGGTATCGCTGATCCTCTCCGGCACCGGCGACGTGCTCGAGCCCGAAGATGGCCTCATCGGGATCGGCTCGGGCGGCGGCTACGCGCTCGCCGCGGCGCGCGCGCTCATCGACAGCGAGATGGATGCCGAGTCAATCGCCCGCAAGGCGATGGCGATCGCCGCCGAGATCTGCGTCTACACCAACAACAATGTGATCGTCGAAAGTCTCGAATGCTGACGCGCGCCGATCTCGATGAGGCCGTCACGAACGGCATCATCACGCGGGAGCAATCGCTTGCTCTTCAGGACCTGCCGGCCAAGCGGCACGCCACCCGGTACAGACATGCGCTGGATGACGAGCGTTTCGTGTTCATGAAGAACTTCAATGAGTTCTTCATCGCGCTCGGCGTCGTGTTGCTGGGCGTCGGCCTGTGGTTCGCCGCTGCGGCGTTTCCCGGCTTTACCGGCCACTTTCCGGTGCTCTTCATCGCGGTGATGTGGGGGCTCGCCGAGATCCTGACGCGCA
>DASVOY010000008.1:0-1715 GCA_036383115.1 Allostellaceae bacterium | reverse complement strand
GCCGAACCACTTCGCCTTCAGCTTGTAATAGCGATGCGACAGCGCAGGAAAGGATTCGCGCACCGCCGAGATGAGCGCATCGACGACCTCGTCCTCGACGAAATTGCCGAGATTGCGCGACGAGATCGGCCGCTTGAATTGGCGCCAGCGGTCCTCGATCTCCTTGTCCTTGGCGAGTGTGTTGGTGACGAGGGCGAAGAGCCGGACGTTGCGGCCGAAGACCTCGCCGATCGACTTGGCGGCGCGCTTGCGCTTATCCGGGTCGCGGTCGGAGAGCAGATGCAGCGCTTCGGCGCTGCTCAGCTGCTTGCCGTCGATGGGGAAGCGCAGGCCCGCCACCGTCTCGTCGAAGAGCCGTGTCCAGGCGGCGCGGCCGGCGACGTATTTCTCGTGCAGCAGCTTCTCGATGTCGTCGCTCAGCTGGTGCGGCCGGAAGGCGCGCGTGTCGCGCAGCCACGGCGCGTAATGCGCGAGCTCGGGGCTCTTGAGCTTCTCGGTCAGCGCGGCGTCGTCGATCCGGTTGATCTCCAGCGTAAAGAACAGCAGCACGGTGGAGATGGCGTTGACGCGCTCCTGCATGTTCTGGAAGAAGCGGCCGATCTCGGCATCGCTCATGTCGCCGGCATAGACCAGCGAGGCGTAGCTCATGACGCGGCCGAGCGTATCCTGCAGGCGCTCATAGGCAGCGATCGCGCCGCCGAGCGCGGCCCCGCTCAGCGTCGCCAGCTTGCCCTCGTATTGCTCGCGGAAGGCGGCGGCCTCGCGCTCGCTGCGTTCGAGGTCGCGCGTCAGCTCGGCGCTGTCGCGGCCGGGATAGAGGTCGTTCAGGTTCCATTGCGGCAGCGACCCCAGGGCAGCAGCCTCGGCGTCGGGTGGGGACGGGGTCTTTTCCTTCGGCTGCGGCGCCATCGCTTGCTCCTTGTCGGTCGCCCCTGCATATAGGCCTGCCGGAAAACCGCGCCAAGCGCCGGCGGCTATTCCGCACAGGCGCCAAACGCCGTAAAAGGGCTGGCAAGAGCCTCCGCGCCGGGCGCAGGAGGTCCCGGGGAGGGATGCGCGCATGGATTACCACACCTGCCCGAACCTCGCCGCCATGTTCTTCGAATGGGCGGCGCAGCGTGGCGAGCGGCCGTTCCTGTGGGCCAAGCGCAATGGCGCGTACCGGCCGATTTCCTGGCGCGAGGCGGAGCGGCAGGTGCGCGCGATGGCGCGCGGCCTGCGCGCCCTCGGCATCCGCCGCGGCGACCGCGTCGGGTTGGTCGCCGAGAACCGGCCCGAATGGACGATTGCCGATCTCGCCATCATGGCCGCCGGCGCGATCACCGTCCCGGGCTACACCACGCATGGCGTCGACGACTACCGGCACCTGCTCGCCAACAGCGGCGCCCGCGCCGTCATCGTATCGACCGTGCCCCTGGCACACCGCGTCATGCCGGCGGCCGATCAGGTCTCGACCATCGCCAGCATCATCACCATCGAGCCGCTCACCAGCGGCCAGCTCTCGCATGCCGAGGTCTATCGCTGGGACGAGGTGATGGCGCGCGGCGAGGCGCTGCCCGACGATGTCTCGTCCTGGGTCGGCGCGGTCGGCCGCGACGATGTCGCCTGCCTGATCTACACCTCCGGCACTGGCGGCGTGCCCAAGGGCGTGATGACCACCCATGCCAACATCCTGGCCAATTGCTACGGCGCCTTCCGCCTGCTCGAGACCATCG
>DASVOY010000007.1:0-3043 GCA_036383115.1 Allostellaceae bacterium | reverse complement strand
CGTGGAAGCCGCCGCCCACCTTGATGGTGCCGCCGCCGGCGCTGCCGCTGGCGTCGACCGTGCCGGTCACGGCGACGCTGCCGCCGGTGAGCGTGACATTGCCGCCGGTCTCGCCGGGATTGGCGCCGCGCGCCTCGACCTGGCCGGGGACGTTGAGCTGGCCGCTGGCGCCGGCATCGGCGATCACCGTCCCCGTCTGCGTCACCAGCGTGTTGGCGCTGACGAGGCCGCCCAGGTTGATGACGCCGGTGACGATGTCGTCGACCGCGCTCGCCTGGAGCTGGATGACGCCGCCATCGGCGTGGATCTCGCCGGTGTTGGTGACGCTCGCGCCCTTGACCTTGCTGCCGACGTCGAAGGAGAGGAGGCCGTCGCCGTAGAGGTCGACGGTGAAGGTCTGCGCGCCGGCCAGCATGACGCGGCCGAACCTGGCGTTGATGATTCCGGAATTCTGCGTCCCCGGCGCGACCAGCGCGGCCAGGCCCTGATCGGCGACGGTGATGGTGCCCTCGTTGACGACGGTCGCGCCGGCATTGGGCGAGGGAATGCTGAAGTTGAAGCGCCCGGCCATGAAGTCGCTGTTCTGGATGTCGCTGGTCGTGGCGACGAGGCCGTGGACGTTGACCTGCGATCCCTGCGAGAAGACGACGCCGTTCGGATTGACCAGGATGACGTTGCCGTTGGCCTGGAGATGCCCGGCGATCGTGGACGGGTCCGGCCCGGTGACGCGGTTGAGCGCGACCGAGGACGCGGAAGGCTGGTAGAACACCGTGTACTGGTTGGCGCCGATGCTGAAGCTCTGCCAGTTGATGGCGGCGCGGTCGCTCGCCTGGTTGATCACCGTGCGGTTCGGATCGGCCTGGTCGATGGTGGCCTTGCCGGCGACGACGGCGCCGCCCGTGGGATTGGCGCTCGCCGGCGAGACCATGGCGACCGAGATCGACACGCCCGACCATGCCGTCGCCTGGAGCAGGATGCGCAGCGCCGTCGAGGCGCGCAGCTGCCGGGCGATGCGGGCCTCGGGCGCGCGCGGCGCAGCCACGGCGCAGGCCAAGGGCGCCTGAAGGCGCAATTCGGGCTTATGCATGTGCTTCTCTTGCCTCCACTGTCGCACTCCACGGTCCGATGGTCTCGGACTCTTGGGTATTTCCGAACGAGCGACTCAGAACCGGGCGATCAACGTCACGAAACCCGCATAGGGGCTGAGCGGCGACACGTTCGCCCCCGTCGGGCGGCGCGTGAAGCGGCGATCGCCTTCGAGCTCGAGCGTGATCTGCGGCGTGATCGAGACGCGCACGCCGACGCCGGCGGATTCGATGCGAGCGTTGAGGTCGCCCGGCGCCAGGTTCCAGGTCCAGCCGCGGTCGTAGAAGACATAAGGCTGCAGCGCCACGTTCACCGGAAATCGGGGGCCGGGCGCGCCGGCGAAAATCTGCGGGATGTTGAGCTGCAGCTCGGCCGTGGTGCCGAGCGCGCGGTCGCCGATGACCTCGCCCGAGAAGAAGCCGCGGCCGAACTTGGTGCCGCCGAGGAAGTATTCCTCGTTCGGCGGCAGGATGTCCGGCGTGTACTGGCCGCCGGCGGCGAGCTTGAGCGCCACCAGGTTGTTGCCGAAGCCGAACAGGTTCTGCACCCGCGTGACCTCGCCGGTGAGCTTGAAGAAATCGACGACGTTGCCGATGCGCGCGTCGCTCATCGCGCCGCCCACGTCGAGGCCCTTGTGCAGGGTGAGGTTCACGCTGTTGGCGCCGATGAGGCCGGTGCCCGCGGTCTGGTCCTGGGAGTCGAGCGTCTCGCCCAGGCGCAGGATGCGCAGGTCGCTGATGCTGCTCCGATGCCGTCCGCCATCCGGGCTGATCGTGCTGATCTCGGCCCGCGACACGTCGAAGGCGAGCGACAGGGCCAGCGACAGGGGCCGCGTGCGGATGAGGGGATAGGAGGTGCTCGCCCCGGCCAGGAGCAGGCGCGAGCGGAATCCGGCCTGCGCCAGCGGGCCGCCCGGCTCCGACGGGCCATAGCCCGCATAGGTGCGCGCCTTGAGCCCGCTCGAGCCGATGAAGCCCTCGATCGCGGCCTGGCCGAACATCTGCTCCTTGTTGAAGGGCGTGTCGTAGAGGATGATCTCGGTGCGCTCGCCGGCGCTGGTGAAGGAGTTGGCGTAGCCGCCGACCAGCAACTCGTTCGGGCCGGCGAAGTTCGAGGCGCGGTTGTCGTATTGGAGGAACCCGCCGAAGGGCTTGCGGCCGACCTGGCCGACCAGCTCGACGGCGCCCGCCTCGCCGGCGCCCGGGCGCAGCACCGCGCGCACGGAGACGCCCGGCACGTCCTGCGCCAGCAGCAGGGCGCGCTCGATATCGGAGATGTTGACCGGCCGGATGCCGGTGAGCCTGTTGAGGAAGCTGTAGACGAGCACGCCGGCGGGCCCGATGTCGCCGTCGATCTTGACGTCGCTGATGAAGCCTTCGATGACGCGGATGCGCAGCGTCGACCGGCCGTTGACCGGCTCGATCGTGCCGCGCACCACCGTCAGCACATAGCCGTCGTTGCGGTACTTGGTCTGGATCTCCTGGATGACGGCGGAGACCTGGCCGAGCGGGACGGTCTTGCCGACGATGCCCGCGTAATAGGGTTCCAGGGCGCCCGCGGGATAGACGGTCGCGCCTTCGACATCCACGGCCTGGACGGCGACCGGCGGCCCGGCCTGCGCCTCGGGCGCCGCCGGCGCCGGCGTCGGCACCAATGGCGGCACGGGGCGAGGCTGCTGCTCCGGCAGGGCGCGCTCGATCGGCGAGGTCGTCAGCGGCGCGGTCTGCGCCGACGCGCCCTGCGCCAGCGTCAGCGCGAGGACGCCGACGAGGCCAAGCCGAAATAAGCGCCGAGAGCCGGAGCGCGAGCGGAGGCTGCGACAACGCGTGCCGAGGAACATGCTGCAGAGGCCCAAAAGTAATGTTGTTGCGGCGCCGCTACGGTCACAAATGATTAATTTTAGCTAATTTGACGGCAATTTTCAGCCAAAATGGCGAGACGCGCAAGCAACAAAGTG
>DASVOY010000006.1:0-3433 GCA_036383115.1 Allostellaceae bacterium | reverse complement strand
AGCGGCATAATCGGGCCAGCGCTGATAGAGGCAGAGCTCGCAAGGCTGCAGGCCGCCGACATACTGGAAGAGCAGCGCGCCG
This sequence comes from Allostellaceae bacterium, assembly GCA_036383115.1. Classification (GTDB taxonomy): domain Bacteria; phylum Pseudomonadota; class Alphaproteobacteria; order ATCC43930; family CGMCC-115725; genus DAHUYF01. The sequence continues at coordinate 3,351 of DASVOY010000006.1, read as the reverse complement.
CCGACGACCGCCGCGCTGGCGAGAAGGATGAAAAGGGGGATGAGGCGCATGGGAGTCATCGCGAGGGTGCAGTTGTGCCTACCACAACGGCGTCATGGCCGGGCGTGTCCCGACCATCCACGTCTTCCAGCGCGAAAGCCGTGGATGCCCGGCACAGGGCCGGGCATGGCGAGGAGGACTGTCTAGACTGTATCACGCGCTAATCCCTCGCCGCCACTCGATGATGCCAATGCCGCCACACATACCAGCCGAAGCCGAGCACGATGGCGGCGACGATGACCGCGTCGAAGCGGTGCATGAACTCGCGCAGGCTGGGGTCGCTGTCCCAGCGCTCGCCGAGCTTGTAGCCGACATAGGCGAGCGCATAGCACCACGGCCACGAGCCGAGGAAGGTGTAGACCTGGAACCTGAGCTGCGGCATGCGGGCGATGCCCGCCGGCAGCGCGATGAAGGTGCGCACCACCGGCAGCAGCCGGGCGACGAACACGGTGATGCCGCCGAAGCGGGCGAAGAAGCGGTCGACCAGCTCCAGGTCGCGCCGGCTCATCAGCACGTAGGAGCCCCATTTCTCGACCAGCGGCCGGCCGCCGTAATAGCCGATCGCGTAGGCGATGGTCGATCCGACGTTGCAGCCCAGCGCGCCGGCCGTCGCCACCCCGAAGAGATCGAAACGTCCCGCGGACACGAGGTAGCCGGAGAACGGCATGATGATCTCCGAGGGAAGCGGGATGCACGCCGACTCGATCGCCATCAGGACGACGATCCCGGCGTATCCCAGCGACGAGATCGTCGCGACGATGAACCCGGCGAGCAGCGCGATGATGCGTTCGAGCAAGTCGCTTCACACTCCTTCCTGCCGCGATCGGCGAGGCATCGCTTTCGCTCGGCGGACATCGCCAGGCGCGGGCGAGGCCGCGCGCCCTTCTAGCCGTATCGCGTGTCGCGATGCAAGCGACGGCGACGGCCGGCATTGGCCGACCGGGCGCCTCTACCTCGCACTTTGACCCGAAGCGGCACTCTAGGATTTCCGGGACGAACGACCTTTTGGCGCGCTGGAGGGCGTGCAAGAACGTCTGGCCCCGACGCTTGGATATTCTTCCGGTGATCTGTACGGTATCGGTGCTGAACCAATAGGAAGCAGGATCCGTTTGGGCGCGAGGCGGAAGATGCGCGCAGCGCGAAAAGCCGACGTGCTGGTGTTTGCCGTACGCCCGGTGGATGGCCCATGGCTTGCGGTGGCAGGCGGGTCGTTGTGAGTCGGCCGCTGCTCATCGTCGACGGCGACTCGTTTGCGCATCGCGCCTATCACGCACTTCCCAAGTCGATCCGCCGGCGCGGCAACAGGGGCGCCGGCGCGATTGTCGGCTTTGCCAATTTCCTGTTGCGACTGTACGAGAGCGAGCGACCTCGAGCCGTGCTTGTCGGCTGGGATACGCTGGATGTGCCCACCTACCGTCACCGGACTTTCGAGGGCTACCAGGGCGGACGCCAATTCGACACCGAGCTGCGCGACCAGCTTGATGTCCTGCCGCAATTCGTGGCCGCGTGCGGCTTCGCCTGCGCTAAGTCTCCCGGTTACGAGGCCGATGACTTCCTCGCGGCCGCCGTCGCCGACGAGGAGCGACGCGGTGGAACGGCTCTTGTGGCGACCGGTGACCGCGATGCGTTTCAGCTCGCCTCGGAATCGACGACGATCCTCCAACCCGTGCGCGCCGGCGAACTGGCACGCATCGGGCCCGCAGAAGTACGCGAGCGGTACGGCGTCGAACCCAGGCAGGTCCCCGACTTCATCGCGCTCCGTGGCGACCCATCGGACAAGCTGCCGGGCGCGAAGGGTGTCGGCCCGAAGGGCGCGGCGAGCCTGCTGCGCAAATACGGAACCCTCGAGGACGCACTCGCGAACGGCCGGTTCGCGGCGCAAGCGGATGAACTGCGTCTCTACCGCTGGATCGCAACGATGGACAAGTCCGCGCCTCTCCCCGCCCTGCGAGACCAGCCGCCAACTTGGGCAAAGGCGTCCGCCCTCGCTCGGGAGTGGGAGCTGAACCGTCTGGCCGACCGCCTCGACGCGCTCGTCTAACCACGAGCGTGGCAATCGACAATACGCGGAACCGGGCGCGCCGCGAAGAACTCGGCGCTGCCAGACGAGCGCGGAACCTCGGGCCACCGTCGGACCGCCGGGAAGCCCCCTCCCATGGCATTTTTTCGGCCGCCGAAGGGAAATCGTCGAAGCCCGGGCGCCGGCAACACATTCTTAGGGGCGGCGGTCGTAATTGTGTTGACCCTTGTCGCAATCCTTTGGGCTTTGGCGCGATCACACGGAACAAACCGATAAAAATCGCAATAAAGACCGAAGAATTGTGCCGAGTCCACGCCCGCCGCGGAAACTGGGAGAGTGTTTGCCATGACTGACGACAATCTGTTGGACGATCAACTGCCGTTCCCGACGCCCGATATCGTCGGGAACCCCGAGCCGCGATGCCCCTGCCTGCTGCTGCTGGACACCTCCGGGTCGATGCGGGGAAAGCCCATCGCGGAGCTGAACGCCGGGCTCGTCGCGTTCAAGGACGAGCTGACGGCTGATGCGATGGCGGCGCAGCGTGTCGAAGTCGGCATCATCACCTTCGGGCCGGTGCAGGTGCAGAGCGAGTTCCAGACACCTGATCTGTGGATGCCGCCGACGCTGCGCGCGGGCGGCGAGACGCCGATGGGCGCGGCCATCGAGGAGGGCTTGAAGATGCTCGAGGCGCGCAAGCAGGTCTACAAGCAGACCGGCCTCAGCTACTACCGCCCGTGGATCTTCCTCATCACCGACGGCGGACCGACCGACGAATGGAAGAACGCCGCGGCGCTGGTGCGCGCCGGCGACAGCAATGAGAAGAAGGCGTTCTCGTTCTTCGCCGTCGGCGTCGAGAACGCGAAGATGGACATTCTTCGCCAAATCGCCGTGCGCGAGCCGCTCAAGCTCAAGGGGACGCGGTTCCGTGATCTCTTCTCCTGGCTGTCCAGCTCCCTCGGAATGGTGTCGCGCTCCAAGCCGAGCGACGCCGTGCAGCTCAACAACCCCGTGACCCCGAACGGCTGGGCGACCGTGTGATGGCCGGGGCGTGGCGCTACGCCTACGCCTCCGTCGCCGGGACATCGCACGAGAAGAACGGCTCGCCCTGCCAGGATGCCGGATCCTGCCGGGTCGTCGAGGCCAGCGGAGGCGGACCGGTTCTTTTGGCGATGGCGAGCGACGGCGCGGGGAGCGCCCGCCGCTCCGAGGAAGGCGCGCGCCTTGCGGTCGAGCTATTCCTCGACGAATTCGGTGCGGCGTGCCGGGAGCATGGCATCGCCGCAATCGATCGC
>DASVOY010000005.1:0-10837 GCA_036383115.1 Allostellaceae bacterium | reverse complement strand
AGCTCGAATCCCACGATCGCCTTGAGCATGCCGGCGATGTAGTCCCTGGGCGCATCGCTCACCGCCCAGGGCTCGGCGCGCCCGCCCTCATGCGTCTCGGTCAGCCTGGTGACGAGGCCAAGCAGGCGATCGGGGTCGTCGTAGAATTCGAGCGTGCCGTAGGCGTGGATGGCGACGTAATTCCAGGTCGGCACGACCTTGCCACTCTGCTGCTTCGTCTCGTACCAGGACGGCGTGATGTATGCGTCGGGGCCGAGAAACATGGCGAGCGCCTGGACCCCGGCGGTAACGCGGCGCCATTGCGGATTGGCGCGCGCGACATGCCCGCGAAGCGTGCCGAAGGGTTGCGGCTCCGCATCGATGATCATTGGCACGTGGCTCGCCTCGATGCCGTCGGCACCGAGCGTTACGAGGGTGCCGAGCCGCGCCTGCCGGATGGCGTCATGCAGCACCGGCACGCGCTCTTCCTTGAAATCGCGCGGCAGGTACATCGCGTCAATTGCCCTTCTTGAACGCGCGCACCAGCGCCTCGCTCTGCCGCGCCAGCACCGCGACGTCGGTGCCGACGGCGACGAAGAGGAAGCCGGCGTCGAGCACGCGGCGCGTCTCATCTTCGCGCAGGCTGAGGAAGCCGGGCGCCTTGCCGCCAGCGCGGATGCGCTTGCCGGCGTCGAGGATCGCCGCCTGCACCTCAGGGTGCTGCGTGTTGGCGAGATGGCCCACGTCGGCGGCGAGGTCGGCCGGGCCGATGAAGATGCCGTCGATGCCGTCGATCGCGGCGATGGCGGGAATGTCGGCGACGGCCTTGCGCGTCTCGCATTGCACGAGGACGCAGATCTCCTCGGCCGAGCGCTTGGCGTAGTCGGCGACGCGGCCGTAGCGGTTGGCGCGCGTGGTGCCGGCGAAGCCGCGGATGCCGTGCGGCGGATAGCGCGTCGCCGCCACGGCGCGCCGCGCCTCCTCCGCCGATTGCACGAAGGGGAAGAGCAGGCTGCGCGCGCCGACGTCGAGGAGGCGCTTGACGATCACCGGCTCGTTCCACGGCACGCGCACCACGGGCTCGGCGGTGCCGCCCTCGGCGGCGCGCAGCTGGTGCGCGATGTCCGGAAGTTCGTTGGGCGAATGCTCCATATCGAGGAGCAGCCAGTCGAAGCCGGCGCCCGCGGCTGCCTCGGTCGCGCTGGGGCTGGCGAGGCTCATCCAGAGGCCGATCTGCGGCGTACCCGATGCGAGCGCGCGCTTGAAGCGGTTCTGCGGCATGTCGCTGCGCATCAGTGGATCTCCGGCTCGGGGACGGGGGCATCGCCGGCGAGGAAGTCGAAGTCGCAGCCGGTCTCGGCCTGGCCGATATGCTTGTCGTAGAGCGCGCCGTAGCTGCGCTGGAAGCGCGGCGCCGGCGGCGCCCATTGCGCGCGGCGGCGCGCGAGCTCGGCATCGGCGACCGCGACATTCAGCCGCCGCCCCGGCACGTCGAGCTCGATCACGTCGCCGCTCTCGATGAGCGCGAGCGGCCCGCCGATGTACGATTCAGGCGAGACATGCAGCACGCAGGCGCCGTAGCTGGTGCCGCTCATGCGCGCATCGGAGATGCGCACCATGTCGCGCACGCCTTGCGCGAGCAGCTTCTTCGGAATCGGCAACTGGCCCCATTCCGGCATGCCCGGACCGCCCTGCGGTCCGGCATTCTGCAGCACCAGCACCGAATCCGGCGTGACCTCGAGCGCGGGATCGTCGATGCGGCGGCCCATGTCGTTGTAGTCGCGGAACACGACGGCCGGCCCGCGATGCTTCAACAGGCGCGGCTCCATTGCCGAAGGCTTGATGACGGCGCCGTTGGGGGCGAGATTGCCCCTCAGCACGGCGAGCCCGCCTTCCGGCTGCAGCGCGCGGTTCGGCGAGCGGATGACATCCTCGTTGTAGATCTCGGCGCGGCCGATGTTGTCGCCGAGGCTGCTTCCGTTGGCCGTCATGGCCGACGGATCGAGCAGCGAGCCCAATTGCCGCAGCAGCGCCGGCAATGCGCCGGCATAAAAGAAATCCTCCATCAGGTATTGCCCGGAAGGGCGGATGTTGGCGAGGAGCGGCGTCTTGCGCGAGATCGCGTCGAAACGCTCAAGCGGCAATCTGATGCCGGCGCGCCCGGCCATGGCAACGAGGTGGATGACGGCGTTGGTCGAGCCGCCGATCGCCATCAGCGCGGTGATGGCGTTGTCGAAGGCGGCCTCCGTCATGATGTCGCGCGGCGTCACGCCCTGCCAGACGAGATCGACGATGCGACGGCCGCTGGCCGCAGCCATGCGCGCATGCGACGAATCGACGGCGGGGATCGAGGATGCGCCAGGCAGGCTCAGCCCCAGCGCCTCCACCACCGCCGCCATGGTCGAAGCCGTGCCCATGGTCATGCAGGTGCCGGCGGAGCGGGCGATGCCGTCCTCGATGCCCTGCCAGTCCTCCTCCTCGATGTTGCCGGCACGCAGCTCCGCCCAGTATTTCCACACGTCGCTGCCGCTGCCCAATTGCTTGCCCTGCCAGTGCCCCCTTAGCATCGGCCCGGCCGGCACGAATATGGCGGGAAGGTTCATGCTGGTGGCGCCCATGACGAGGGCCGGCACCGTCTTGTCGCAGCCGCCCATGAGCACGACGCCGTCGATCGGGTTGGCGCGCAGCAGCTCCTCCGTCTCCATGGCGAGGAGGTTGCGGTACATCATGGTCGAGGGCTTCATGAAGGGCTCGCCCAGCGCCATCGCCGGCATCTCGACCGGGAATCCGCCCGCCTGCCACACGCCGCGCTTCACCTCCGCCGCGCGCGTGCGGAAGTGCTGGTGGCACGGGTTCATCTCGCTCCAGGTGTTGAGGATGGCGATGACCGGCTTGCCGGCATAGTCCTCCGCGCCGAAGCCCATCTGCTTGGTGCGCGAGCGGTGGCCGAAGGAGCGCAGGTCGCTGGCGCCATACCAGCGCGCGCTGCGCAGCTCATTGTAGGATCTGCGACGCGATGCCGCCACGATGCTCGCTCCCTTCCGGTTTTTTGCCAGTGAAGCGGCCGGCGGCGAGGCTGTCAATCAACGGGCGCGAGTCGAGGCCGCAATACCGCCGCTCCGGCGAACGAAGGCTGGCGCGTCCTGCGGAGGGCGCAAAATAAAGGGCCGGTGTCGCCACCGGCCCCAGCCGCCCCTCTGGAAAAAACTGCTGCGTCTCAGGCGACGCCGTGCGGCATCAGCGCCTCGAGCCGCACGTTGCGGTTGAGCGGCTGGATCGTCTCGCGCAGCGGCACGATGATGACCTCGCCCGGATGATAGTCGGGATCGGCGAGCGTGCTGCCCACTGTCATCAGCGTGACGTGAATGGTGTTGGCGTCGTGCTGGCCGAGAAGCCGTGCGACGACGGCGAGCTCCGTAACGAGGCGGTCCTGGACGCGCACGCCGGCTTGGGTCATCGACTCGATGAGCGAATCGAGGCCGGAGATGAGGATCTCCGCCCCCTCCTCCACCGGTCCCTCGGCGGGAACGCCGGCCAGGCGGAGCGGCGCGGGCTCGAGCTGGTCGGCGATCTCGAGCGCCCAGGTCTTGACCGCATCGAGATAGACCGCCTTGTGGCGCAGATGATGCGTGGCTGCTGCGCTGGCGATCACCGTCGCCAGCACGGAGAGGCGATCCTCATCGCCGAGATTGAGCTCGCCGAACTCGGCGAGGAGCTCGCGCAGCCGGCTCTCGGTCGCCGGCCCGACCGCTGCCAGTGCAGTGTTGATGGTTTCGACCAATGAGCTCATGTCGCCAGCCTCCAAGCAGCACGACGACAATGATTGCGGGCAATTCCTTAAAATTTGGTTTTCGAGTTCTTGCGAGTCGCCGCTTTCGTCTGTGGATAATTCGCGCAGACGAATGAAACTCCTGCGATTATTACCCCTGGCTAAACTTCGCCGAGAAGTTTCGCAAAATTCGTGCAACCCTGCCGCTGCCGTGTTATCCAAACTTTAACCAGCGGCGGCGAGAGTTAAACGAAGCGGCCGGTTCGGCCGGAAGCGAAGTTCCAGTGTCTATGCATCGCTCGAGGTCTCAATCCATGGCGGATCCTTCGAACACCCTTTCCGACCGTAACCTCGAAGCGAGCACGACCCTCTCGCTCAAGCGCGAGCCGGCTTGCTTCGCCTTCCTGTGCAGCCGCGCCGCGTCGGCACCGCTGCCGATCGACGCGATCAACCTCGATCTCGCCTCGGTCGACTACTTCAGCGGGCGCGCATCGCTGTGGGCGACGCTCGAGGTGCGGTCCGGCGCGACGAACGAGCAGCCGACCGCGGTGCTGGGTTTCGATGAGACCTTCCTGCGCCCCTTCACGCGGGCGCTGATCGAGGCGGCGGCGAGCCGCAATCCCTATCGCATGACCATCATGCACGAGCCGGGCGAGACGGCGCGCCAGCGCGTCGTCGAATACGTCACCGGCCCCGGCACGGCGCTGCGCGAGGTCATCCTCACGCCGCATGACACGGTCGTCGTCGTCTCCGGCCGCGCCGCCGACGACGCCGACGAGGAGACGCTGTTCCAGCTGCCGCGCAGCGACTCGTTCCTGCGCGCCTTCGTCAAGATGACCTGCCAAGCGGACCAGGCGCTGCGCGATACGCTCGTCGAGAGCGAGAAGCTGGCGCGCCGCCGCACGGCTTAGCGCTGTCGCGGCGCCGGCCGCGCCGCGGCTTTCACGCTCGTCGCGGAGTCTTGGGCGCGCGAGCGGCGCTCCGATGCGACGGAATGCAGCAAGCGCCGCCAGCGACCCAGCCATCTCACGCCCCGCTCCACCGGTCGAGCTGCCCCCGGCTCAGCAATGCACACGCTCGCTGACAGGCCGTGAATCGGTCGCGCCGATGAACCGGCCCGTGCGTGAACGCACCAGAGTCGGCCGCTTCCGCATCTAATAAAATTTCGGAAAATCCTTTAATTCTCTTATGCTCTGCCGACGAGCGGGCAATCTCTCGTTAATTAGCCAAGCCTACCCTTCTCCATGGGGAAATAACCACAGCTGCCGATCACTTTGAGCAGGTTCTCCCCTCTTCGAATTTTGAGAAGGGGCATCGGTGGAACATTTTGTCGTATTGACCAAGATTGATTCGATCGATCCGAATCTTCTAACGAGTTCTGACGCTGTATTGCGGCGGGACTGGCGGCTGTCGCAGCTGCGGCGGATGCCGGTCGCACTGGTCTCGCTCATGCTGGTTTGGAGCAGCGAGCCGCCGCCGGTCGACGTCAATGCGCCCCACGTCGCGGCGGCGGCCGACAGTGGCTGCCTCTCGGTGGTGCCGGGCCGCATCGACGAGCGCAACGGCCTTGCCACCAACGGCCGCAACCCGGCCACCTGCGTCACCAGCAGCCTGCCGCTGGTCCGTCAGACGATGCTCGGCTCGGGCAATGTGTTCGGCGATCTCGAGCTCAGCAATCTCGATATCGGGCAAGTGACCTCGCGCGAGGTGAAGCTCAAATTCGGGCTGCGGCGGGACCTCGTCGCCGGCCTGAACGCGACCCTCGACGGCGCGGTTGGCCGCCTCCTCGGCAGCATCACGCCGATGTTCGAGGAGCAGCTCCATGGCAGCGTCATCCGGCCGCTCGACGGGCATTGGGAGACCGGGCTCGAGGGGCGCGTCGCCGCGCTCGGCAGCGTCGGCCTGACCCAGCTGACCGAGCGAACCGGCCTCATCTTCGTCCGCAGCCGCTACAGCCTCGTCACGAATCGCGGCGACGAGCACCGGGTGGTGCTGAAGCTCTCCGCCGACACCTGGCAAGGCACCAACCAGGGCACTCTGCGCCATGCGCGCGCGGATCTGCGATACGAGTATCGGCGCGACGGGAACGTCCTGTCGGTCGGGCTCAACGCGACCGACACCGAGCCGAGCCCCATCGCCGCCAACGCCTCCTTCCGCATCGACCTGCGCGCGTCGCGCAAGTTCTAAAGCAGCGTCGGCTCGCCATAGAGCACCGTCCCGTCCGGGCGGATCTCGGCGCCCGGCGTGAGGCGCGCCGGCTCGACCTTGCCGGCACCGAGGATGTGCTCGACCGCGATGCCCGCAGCCATGAGATAGTCGGCGATGATGCGGCGATGGCAGCGCCACCAAACCGCCTCGGCGCACATGATCGCGGCCCGCCGCTCGCGGGCGAGGCGCAGCAGCGCGTCGAACGCGGCGCGGAACTCCGGCGTCTCGGCGTAATCGGCATAATTGCGGAACGCCTCCTCGCGCCACAGCGTGTGGGGCGAGGACACGCCATCCGGCCGCTTGCCGCGCCGGCCGCCGAGCGCAGGCATGTGGCGATAGAGGATGCCGACGCCCGCGAGTGTCGCCGACAGCGCCTCAGCATTGAATTGCGGATACCGCCGCGACAGCGGAAAGCGGCGCACATCGACCACGGCATCGATCTGCGCGCTCTGCAGCAAGGCGAGGAAACCGTCGATGCTTCGCGTCGAATGGCCGATGGTGAAGACGGTCATGCTCATCCTGCCGGGCGGTGCATGTACCCTGCCTGCATTTGCAGGCATAGCAGCAATATAGTTCGCGGGACAGCGGATCACCCGTCGCCTGACCCCGTTAGCAACGCCAAGGCTACGACACGCTGGCATCTGCTGCCGCGACGTGAGCGTGATCCCACGCCGTTCCGGCGGATTAGCCGCCTCGCATACGCGCAGAAGTGCCCGAGAGGCAACGGCAGCAAGCATTTCGACCCCAATGCCATCCCAGCAAACACAGGAAGCATGTGATGGTCAATCTGCAGTCAACTCGAACGACATCGCGCGCCGCGCTCGCGCTCTTGATTCTCGCGTCGTCTCTCGTCGGATGCGCCCAGCGTGGTTCCTATCCCACCGCGGCGTCGACCGACGCCTCCGGCAGCAGCGTCCCGCCCTGGGCGCGGCCGAACGAGCAGTCGCCCGACCCCTATCATTACCGGTGCACCGGGGCGTGCCTGCTAGCCGGCGGCGGCCCTTAACCCGTCACGCCGCGTTGCCACGCCCGCGTCCGACATCGCGACGAGAGCGCCCCAAGGCGGCAGCAACGCGACATCGCCGTCGACCAGCACGGGGAAGCCGTGATCGTCGAGCGGGACTATGCCGGGATGGTCGGCCAGTTTGACGCGCACGGCGTGCGCGGTCGGATTGAAGACGAGGACGAGGCTCTCCTCCGCGCAGTTCCGGGTGAACCCCACGAGCGGCGCCGGCACGTCGAGCGGGCGCAGATCGCCGTGGCTCAACGCCGGATGCGCCTTGCGCCAGCGCAGCATGCGGCGCCAGGCGTGGAGCGGTGACGTCGGATCGGCCTCCTGCGCCGCGACGCTGCGGGCGCGATGCTCCGCGGGCACGGGCAACCACGGCTCGCCCGTCGTGAAGCCGGCATGCGGGCCATCGTTGTGCCAGGGCATCGGCGTGCGGCTGCCGTCGCGGCCGCGGAACTCGGGATAATAAGCGATGCCGAAGGGATCGCGCAGATCGGCGAGATCGAGCTCGGCCTCGGGCAGGCCAAGCTCCTCGCCCTGAAAGGCGCAGATGCTGCCGCGCAATGCCAGCAGCAGCGCCATCAGCATGCGGATGGCAGCCGGGTCGGTCGCCGCACCGGGGTTCCAGCGACTGGCGACGCGCTCGACGTCATGGTTGCTGAAGGCCCAGCAGATGCCGCCGCCCTCGCCCGCGGCGGCAATCTCGGCGAGCGCGCCGCGAATCGCCGCGCCCGCATCGTCGCCGCGCATCGGCCGCAGCGTATAGGCCATGTGCAGGCCATCGCCGCCGCTGGTATAGCGCTCGATCCGCTCATAGGCGCCGTCCTGGCTGGACACTTCGCCGAGGAGCGCGATGCCGCCACGGCGGTCGGCCAGCGCACGCAGGTGCTTGAGCAGCGCCGGCATCTCCGGCTGCATCATGTCATAACGGTGGTATTGCAGGCCGAACGGCTTCGCCGGCATGGGCCCGCCCACCGAGCGGCGCGGCGGATTGTCGCGCAATTGCGGGTCATGCAGCAGGAAGTCGATGGCGTCGAGACGGAAGCCGTCGACGCCGCGGGCCAGCCAGAACTCGGCGGCGGCAACGAGCGCGTCGACCACCGCCGGATGGCGCAGGTTGAGCGTCGGCTGGCTCGCCAGGAAGTGATGGAGATAGTATTGCCGGCGCCGCGGCTCCCAGGTCCAGGCGGCGCCGCCGAAGACCGAGAGCCAGTTGTTGGGCGGCGTGCCGTCGGACTTGGCGTCCGCCCACACATACCAATCGTCGCGCGGATTGCCGTGACTCGCCCGGCTCTCTCGGAACCAGGCATGCTGGTCTGAGGTGTGGCCGCAGACGAGGTCGATCAGCACCTTCAATCCCAGCGCATGCGCGCGCGCCAGCAGCGCGTCGAAATCGGCGAGCGCGCCGAATATGGGGTCGACGGCGCAGTGATCGGCTACGTCATAGCCGAAATCGCGCATCGGCGAGAGGAAGAAGGGCGATAGCCAGATCGCGTCGACGCCGAGCGATGCGACGTAATCGAGCTTCGCCGCGACGCCGCCGAGGTCGCCGATGCCGTCACCGTTGCTGTCCAAGAAGCTGCGCGGATAGATCTGATAGATGACCGCGCCGGGCCACCATTGATGATTCTGCATATGCCTTGCTCTGGGCCTTTCACGCTTTCCCCGAGCCGCCGATATCGCGCCAGAAATCTTGCCAAGACATGAATGGGACGGCGCCAATTCCGGCTAAAAGTACATGGTGACGCTTCACGCGAAGATGAAGCGGATCACATCGGCGCAGAGTTTTTTTGCGATGCCGAATCGCGCGATATGCAGGCGGGCAATGCGGCGAAGGGTGGCGGGACGCGCGCCAAGGCAGCCGCTCGGGTCGCGAAATTTCGATGGCACACATGCAGCTGAGTTATGCCGATCCAAAAGCAGGGGATGATCCCACCGCTTTGGGTTGGAACGGCGTGATGTTTCGCTCCAAGGGAGCGGAAATCCGGTAACGCCTTGGCAATCTCTGGCGCTCTAACCTCGTCCGTGGTTCGGCAAGCTCAGGTCGAGGTCATTGTGGAGAAGACGGGACTTCCCGGGGTGTCGTCCAGCACCGCCTCACCGGCCGGCATGGCGCTACCCTCTTTCGAGCAGCAACTCATCGATTTCCTGAATGGCCGGAGCGACGGCGCCGAGCTGATGCTGGCGCTCTATGGCGATATCGCCGACGAGGAGCTGCCGCCGCGCCTGGCCGACCTCGTCAAGCGCTGGCGCGCCTCGTGAGTCCGACCCTGCGGCGGATTGCCGCCGCAGGGTGAACCCGTTCCCTCAGCGCGAGCCGCCGGTCGAGCCCGCTCCCGCCGCGCCACCCTGATTGGCCGGCGCTTGGGTCTGGCCGCTGCCGGTGGTCTGGCCGCTACCCTGCGTGACGCGCTGCAGCTCTTGCCGGTTGAGCTCCTCGGCCATGTTGTCCTCGGGCGACGTGCCGCGCTGCGCCTTCAGGCTGCGGGCCGTGCCGGCGTGCTTGCCGGCCTTGCCGGTCGAATCGGAAGGCGTCGTTGCGCCGCTCGGGGCATTGTCGGTCGCGGCGGGCATGGACGTGCTGGTTCCCGTGGAGGACGTTCCGGACTGCGTCTCAGCCTGGGGCGCCTGCTTCGACTGACTGACGTTACTGTTCTGCGCCCATGCCGGCGCGCCGGCGGTGATCAGAGCGGCGATGGCGACGCCACCGAGCAGATGTTTCATGGCGGATTCCTTCCTCTCCTGGTGGAAATGCGTGCGGACCGCTGCGCGCTACGCCGGTCCGGTATGTTCAGAACAGCTTAACCGCTGGTTTGTTCCGCCGGGCGCGGCGCTCGTTACGGGCAATCGACCCGGCCCGGTCGCGTGTTATTCTCGCCGGCATGCGGCGGATCGGCGCATATCTTTTCTGTGTTCTCGCGGCGCTTCTGCCGGCCGCGGCCGGCGCAGCGCGGTCGGCCGATGAGCTCGCCATCGGCATCACTCAATTCCCCTTGACGCTCCATCCCGGCATCGACGCGATGGTGGCGAAGAGCTACGTCCTCGGCGCGGTTCGCCGGCCGCTCACCACCTACGATTCGCGTTGGCGGCTCGTCTGTATGCTCTGCGTCACCTTGCCCAGCATCGACAACGGCCTGGCCGTGCCGCTCGACCTGCCCGGTGGCAAGCGCGGTATCCGCCTGACCTACACTCTGCGCCCGGATGCGCGCTGGGGCGACGGCGTGCCGATCACCACCGAGGACGTCCTCTTCACCTATCAGGTCGGGCGCGATCCCACGAGCGGCGTCGCCGATGCCGAGCTCTACCGCCGCATCACCCGCATCGAGGCCCAGGACGCCAAGACCTTCACGGTCGAGATGGACAAGCTCACCTTCGACTACGCCGCGCTCAATGATTTCGAGGTGCTGCCGGCGCATCTCGAGCGCGCCGCCTTCGCCGATCCCGCGCAGTACCGCTTCCGCACCCTCTACGACACCGATCCGACCAATCCCGGACTCTATTTCGGCCCGTACCGGGTGAGCGAGGTGGCGTCGGGCTCGCACATCGTGCTCGAGCGCAACCCGACCTGGTGGGGCGAGAAGCCCGCCTTCAGCCGCATCGTGGTGTGGGCGGTGGAGAACACCGCCGCGATCGAGGCGAATCTGCTCGCGGGCGGCATCGACATGGTGGCCGGCGAGATCGGCATCACCCTCGACCAGGGAATCGCCTTCGAGAAGCGGCACGGCGATGCGTTCACCGTGCTGTTCAAGCCGAGCCTCTCCTACGAGCATGTCGATCTCAAACTCGAGGACGCCGCATTCGCCGACAAGCGCGTGCGACAGGCGCTGCTCTACGGCATCGACCGCGAGGCGATCAGTCAACAACTCTTCGCG
>DASVOY010000004.1:0-6482 GCA_036383115.1 Allostellaceae bacterium | reverse complement strand
CTCCTGATAAAGCGCCAGGAATCCGTCAAAGAGAATGACTTGGCCGGTCGCGCGCAGTTCGACTATGCCCGTGGACTCGGTGAAATCGACGCTGGTGCGCTCGATCGAGGCGGATTCCATCTGGCTCGCCATCGCGCGCTTCCAGATCAGCTCATAGAGCTTGAGCTGGTCCGGCTCCAGATCGCCGGCGACCTTCTCCGGGCGGCCGAACATGTCGGTCGGGCGGATCGCCTCATGCGCCTCCTGCGCGTTCTTCGCCTGGGTCTTGTAGATGCGCGGCTCGTCGGGCCGGTAGGCGAGGCCGTACTGCTTCTCGATGAGGCTGCGCGCCTGGGCGATCGCCTCGTTCGACATGGTCACGCCGTCGGTGCGCATGTAGGTGATGAGGCCGACCGTATCGCCGGCGATGTCGACGCCCTCGTAGAGGCGCTGGGCGATGCGCATCGTGCGGCTGGCGCCGAGGCCAAGCTTGCGCGAGGCCTCCTGCTGCAGGGTCGAGGTGGTGAAGGGCGGCGGCGGATTGCGCCGGATCTGCTTCTTCTCGACCGCGGCTACGGCGTAGCTCTGCTGGCGTAGTATCCGGTCGGCCGCGGCGCGCGCGGTCGCCTCGTCGGCGATGTCGAACTTGTCGAGCCGCTTGCCGTCGAGATGGGTGAGGCGGGCGGTGAAGCGCTCGCCCGACGGGGTCTGAAACTCGACCTCGATGGTCCAGTACTCGCGCGGCTTGAACGCCTCGATCTCGGATTCGCGCTCGCAGATGAGGCGGAGCGCCACGGACTGGACGCGGCCGGCCGAGCGGCTGCCGGGCAGCTTGCGCCACAGCACCGGCGAGAGCGTGAAGCCCACGAGATAGTCGAGGGCGCGGCGGGCGAGATAGGCGTCCACCAGCTCGCGGTTGAGGTCGCGCGGATGGCGGAAGGCATCGAGCACCGCCGACTTCGTCACCTCGTTGAAGACGACTCGCTTGACGTCGACGCCCTTGAGCGCCTTGCGGTTCTTCAAGACCTCGCGGACGTGCCAGGAGATCGCCTCGCCCTCGCGGTCGGGGTCGGTGGCGAGATAGAGATGCGCGGCGCCCCTGACCGCCTGGGCGATGTCCTTGAGGCGCTTCTCGGCCTTGCCGTCGACCTCCCAGGACATGGCGAAATGCTCGTCCGGGCGCACCGAGCCGTCCTTGGCCGGCAGGTCGCGGACATGGCCGTAGCTGGCCAGGACCTTGAACCCTTTGCCCAGGTATTTGTTGATGGTTTTCGCCTTCGCAGGCGATTCGACGATGACGACGTTCATCTGGTTGCAGGTAAAATTGAGCCGGGGACAGATAGTTCCCTAATGTCGTTAAAGCAAGGCTACCAAGTTCCCGGCCTGCCGTTCGAGCCGGCCTGCGAGCTCGAGCTCAAGTAAAACATTAAGCGTAAGTGTCGGAGATATCTGGCATTCTCGGACCAGCTCGTCGACGGGGACCGGGGTCGGCGAGAGCCGCTCGAGCACCCGGCGGCGGGCCGAGGCGAGTTCACCGTCGCCTGCCGCGGGGGCTGGGGGAGCGTCCGCCAGGGTCTCCGGCGGGCGGCCGGGAGCCGGCGTCAGCTGCACCTCGATCGGCCCCAGGATGTCCTCGGCGGTCTCGGTCAGCGTCGCGCCGCGCCGGATCAGGTCGTTCGTTCCGCGGCAGCGCGGGTCGAGCGGCGAGCCCGGCACGGCGAAGACCTCGCGGCCCTGTTCCAGGGCGAAGCGGGCGGTGATGAGCGAGCCCGAGCGCAGCGCCGCCTCGACCACCAGCACGCCCAGCGCGCAGCCGGAGATGATACGGTTGCGGCGCGGGAAGTGGCGCGCCTGCGGCACCGTGCCGACCAGCATCTCCGCCACCAGCACGCCGCGCTCGGCGATCGCCTCGTGCAGCGCGCGGTTCTCCTCGGGGTAGACGACGTCGATGCCGCCGGCCAGGACGGCGATGCTGCCGGTCGGGATCGACCCCTCATGCGCCGCGGCATCGATGCCGCGCGCCAAGCCGGAGACGACCACGATGCCGCGCTGGCCCAGCTGGAGCGCCATGTCGCGAGCGAAGCGCCGGCCATTGGCCGACGCGTTGCGCGCACCCACCACCGCAATCGCTGGACGCATTAATATATGGGCGTCCCCTCGCACCGAGAGAAGAGGCGGCGCGTCATCGACGGCGGCGAGCGCCGGCGGATAGCCGGGCTCGCCCCAGGCGACAAGGCGGCCGCCGGCGCGGTCGAGCGCCGTGAGCTCGCGCTCGGCGGCGGACTTGGGAAAGAGTGCCAGCGGCCGATCGCGTCCGCCGCGGCGCGCGATTTCCGGCAGCGCGTCCAGCGCGGCGGCGGCCGAACCGAACCGCGCCAGCAGCTGATAGAAAGTGACCGGGCCGACATTCTCGCTGCGGATGAGGCGCAGCCAGTCGAGCTTCTCGGCCGGATTGAGCGGGCGCGGCGCGGCGGGCATTGCGCAACCATGCGTTGATCCGCCCGCCGGCGTCAACGGCCCGAGCGCATTTGACACCCGAGGAGAGCCGCTCTTAGTGTCTCCTGACGAAGAAGGACGGTCGCAACACGTCCGAAGCGAGGGAGCGCGGCGGGATGGCGCGGACGCTGATCAAATCCGGCATTGTCATCACCATGGACCGCAACGTCCGGGATCTGCGCCAGGGCGACGTGCTGATCGAGGATGACCGCATCGCCGCCGTCGGCGCCGCGATCGAGGCCGCGGACGCGGAGGTCATCGACGCCAGCAGCGGCATCGTCATGCCGGGCTTCGTCAACGCGCATATCCACACCTGGCAGACCGGGCTGCGCGGGGTCGCCGCCGACTGGACCATCCCGGAATACCTGCACAATATGCACGCCTCGATCGCGCCCCAGTTCGCGCCCGACGACATCTACGTGTCGAACCTGGTCGGCGCGCTGAACCAGCTCAATTCGGGCGTGACCACGATGGTCGATTGGTGCCACAACAATCCGACCCCGGCGCATACCGACAGGGCCATCGACGGCTTGCGGGAAGCGGGGATCAGGGCGGTGTTCCTGCACGGCTCGCCGAAGCCCGATCCCAAGCCCGGCCAGAAGCACTTCAGCGAGATCCCGCACCCGCGGGCCGAGATCGGGCGGCTCGCGCGCGACCGGCTGCCATCACGGGACTCGCTGGTGACGCTCGGCATGGCGATCCTCGGCCCGGCCTATTCCATATACGAGGTGAGCCGCGACGATTTTCGGCTTGCGCGCGAGATGGGCATGCTGTGCAGCATGCATGTCGGCGGCGGCGCGATGCGCACGCCCGACGGCTTCCCGCGCCTTGCCGCCGAGGGCCTTGTCGGTCCGTACCTGAACATCGTGCACGGCAACAACCTGCCCGACGATTGCCTCCGCACGCTCATCGACAGCGGCGCCACCGTCACGGTAACGCCGGAAGTCGAGCTGCAGATGGGCTTCGGCGACTGCCTGACCGGCAGGCTGCGCGCGCTCGGTGCCGCGCCGTCGATCGGCTCCGACGTCGAATCAAGCATCGGCAGCGACATGTTCACCAATATGCGCATGGCGCTCCAGGCCCAGCGCGCCGTCGACAATGAGCGCGAGACCGCGAGGACCGGCAGGGCGCCCGAGCGCATCTCGATCGGCTGTCGCGAGGCGCTCGAATGGGCGACGATCAACGGCGCCAGGATGGCCGGGCTCGACCACTGGGTCGGCTCGCTCACGCCGGGCAAGCAGGCCGATGTCGTCATGCTGCGGGCCGACGACCTCAACCTCGTTCCCGTGGTCGACCCCGTGCGCTCCGTCGTCTTCCATGCCGGCATCGCCAATGTCGACACCGTGTTCGTCGCCGGGCGCGCGGTGAAGCGGGCCGGCAAGCTGCTGCATCGCGATCTCGACCGCCGCAAGGCCGAGCTCGCGGCGGCCAGCCGCCGCATCCTGGCCGGTGCGGGGCTGATGCATTAAGAGAGAATGATACTGGAGGGAGGATCAAAGGTGATAAAGGCAAGCGCGTTGCGCCAGGGATTGGCGATTATCGTTGTGACTTTCGCAGCTGTCGCAGCGCAGGCCGCAGAGCCGCTCAAGATCGGCCTCAGCATGTCGCTGACCGGCGGGCTCGCCGGCGGCGGCAAGAGCGCGCTGCTCGGCATGCAGGTCTGGGCCGAGGACACCAACGCCAAGGGCGGGCTGCTCGGCCGGCCGGTGCAACTCGTCTATTACGACGATCAGAGCAGCTCGGCCAATGTGCCGGGCATCTACACCAAGCTCCTCGACATCGACAAAGTCGATCTCGTCATCTCGGCCTACGCCACCAACCAGATCGCGCCGGCGATGCCGATCGTCATGCAGAAGAATATGGTCTTCATGGCGCTGTTCGGCACCGGCGTGAACGACAAGTTCCACTACGACAAGTATTTCCAGATCCTGCCGAACGGCAAGGAGACACGCTTCGGCCCGTCGCTCGGCTTCCTCGAGACGGCGATGACGATGAACCCCAAGCCGCAGACCATCGCGCTGGCCGGCGCCGACGCCGAGTATGCGCAGACCGTGCTTGCCGGGGCGCGCGAGAAGATCAAGGAGATGGGGCTCAAGATCGTCTACGACCGCTCCTATCCGCCGAACACCGTCGATTTCATCCCGATCGTCCGCTCGATCCAGGCGAGCAATCCGGATGTCGTCTATGTCGCCTCCTATCCTCCGGACACGGTCGGCATGGTGCGTGCCGCGCACGAGATCGGGCTCAAGGCCAGGATGTTCGGCGGCGGCATGATCGGGCTCGCCTTCGCGCCCATCAAGCAGCAGCTCGGGCCGCTGCTCAACGGCATCGTCGCCTACGACGTCTATGTGCCGGAGCCGACCATGAAATTCCCGGGCATCGAAGACTTCCTGAAGAAGTACCGGGCAAAGGCGTCGGCGGAGGGAGTCGATCCCCTTGGCTTCTACCTGCCGCCCTTCGCCTATGCCGAGCTGCAGATCCTGGGCGAGGCGATTACCAAGGTCGGCAGCCTCGATCACGCCAAGATCGCCGATTACATCCACCAGAACACCTTCCACACCATCGTCGGCGACGTGAAATTCGCCGAGAACGGCGAGTGGGAGAAGTCGCGCCTCGTTTTCGTGCAGTATCGCGGCGTCAGCGGCAGCGACGTCAACCAGTTCAAGGAGCCCGGCAAGGCCGTGATCGTCTATCCGCCCGAGCTGCGCTCCGGCAAGTTCATATATCCCTACGACGAGGCGCAGAAATAGCGATTGCGCCTGGCCGCTACAGCCTGGGCTAAGACGCGTCGGCTGGTGGGGCGGGCGGAATGGCCGCCGCTCGTCCCCGGCGGCGCTTTTCCGCGGCAGCAGGCGCGCGTTGTTTCACGTGAAACGTACACATCGCCCTGCGAGTGCTCTATTCGAGGCCGAAAAGAGCTCCGGTCCGCTCATCCTGCGCTTCAGATCCCGCACCAGCAAAGGCGCCCGCCGCATGATGGCGCTCACGCCCTCGTCGCTAACCCTTGCTCAGGCGGATCTTGGTCTCTTGCCCGGTGAACAGGCGGCGGATGTTGGCGTGGTGGCGCAGGATGATGACGACGGCGAGAAACAGAACGACCTCGGTCGGCTGGATCTGGCGGGTGAAGAGCCAGGCATAGACCGGGGCCAGCACGCAGGCGGTGAGCGCGGCCAGCGACGAATAGCGCGTCACGACCGCGACAAGAAGCCAGGTGCCGGCGGCGGCGAGGCCGACCGGCCAGGCATAGGCGAGCAGGATGCCGCCGGCCGTGGCGACGCCCTTGCCGCCCCTGAAGCCGAGCCAGACCGGGAAGAGGTGGCCGAGGAAGGCGAAGGCGGCGGCGATCGCCGCCATGTCAGGTCCGAACTGCTTGGCGATCAGCACCGCGGCGGCGCCCTTGCCGGCGTCGAGCACAAGGGTGAGCGCCGCCAGCGCTTTGTTGCCCGTGCGCAGCACGTTGGTCGCGCCGATGTTGCCGGAGCCGATGCTGCGGATGTCGCCGTAACCGGCAAGTCGCGTCAGCACCAGGCCGAACGGGATCGAGCCCAAGAGATAGGCCAGCACCGCGCCGAGATAGAACGGCCAAGTGTAGGCGAAATCGCCCATCGGATGCGGCATCGCAGCTCCTAGCCTGCAGCTCTCAATCCAGTATCGGCCAGCACCGCGGGCGGTGCCAAGAGCGCAAGGAGCAGATCGCGCACGAGATGCGCCGTGCGGCGCTCATCGTCGAATTCGGGGATGTATTCGACGATCTCGATCGCCTTGAGCGCCGAGTGCCGCGCGAGCGAGGCAAGCGCCGCCAGCGTCGGCGCAGCACGCAGCCCATCGGGCTCCTTGAGCCCGATGCCCGGCGCGTCCTCGGGGTCGAAGCCATCGAGGTCGATGCTGAGGCCGAACCCGGCGGTGCCGCGGGTGGCGATCGCCAGTGCCTCGTTCAGCGCATCGTGGATGCCGCGCTGCTTCACCTCTTCCATCAGCATGATCCTGACGCCCAGGCGGCGCAGCAG
>DASVOY010000003.1:0-2487 GCA_036383115.1 Allostellaceae bacterium | reverse complement strand
CGGCAGTGACATTACGCCAGCCGAAGAGACACCGGGGGAACGAGGCTGCTAGGCGGTGAAAGCGCCGCTGCTGGTAATGCGGCTGGCGCGGCCCACCCTGCTCATCGACATCAATCGCGTTGCCGAATTGCAGGGTATCGAGAGCCGCCCCGACGAGGTCCCGGTGCGCGCCTGCACCCGCCAGGCGACACCTCTGGCGGACGAAGCGGTTCGACGGCGAGTGCCTGACGACCGTGCATTTTCCTGTATGGCCTGATGGCAACGGACGGGTCGGAACCGGCTTCGAGGAAGTGAGCGCCCGGCACAGCGACTTTGCCCTCGCCGCCGCGGCCGCGCAGGTGCAGATCGACGGCGCCGGCGTCTGCCGGCGCGCGGCGTCGGTGGCACCGACACCGTCCCGGCGCGGGTCGCGGCCGAGCGGCTGTCGGGCACCCGGCTCGATGACACCGATATTGCCGCCAGCGCGCGTAAACCCCCGCCAATTGAGTGCGTCGGGGACGAAAATAACGATGGTAGCGGGAGAGGGACTTGAACCCCCGACCTTGGGATTATGATTCCCCTGCTCTAACCAGCTGAGCTATCCCGCCCCAGGAAGGCACCGGGTATAGGTAAGGCGCCTTTCTCCGTCAAGCAATCGCGGGCTCGGCCGCACCGGCGCCGGCCGCGCTCTCTACCCGCCGGATCCAGCCGCCGCCGAGGACGCGCGTGCCGTCATAGGCGACGCAGGCCTGGCCGGCGGCGACGCCGAACGCGGGCTCGTCCAGCACCGCCTCGCCGCCGCCCGCGCCGTCGAGAAAGAGCCGCGCCGCAAGCGGCGGCTGTGCCGAGCGCAGCTTGACGCCGACACGCAGGCCGTCCGCCGGCGGTATCATGCCCAACCAGTTGACGCCGCGGAGCGGTACGCGCCGCTGGCCCAGCGCCGCGCGCGGGCCGACGACGACGCGGCGCGTCCGTGGCTCGAGCCGCACGACATAGAGCGGCTCGGGATGGCCGATGCCGAGGCCCTTGCGCTGGCCAATGGTGAAATGGATGACGCCCGGATGCATGCCCAGCACGCGCCCGTCGAGATCGACCATCTCGCCGGGCTCGGCCGCGCCGGGGCGCAGCTTCTCGACGAGCGCCGCGTAATTGCCGCTCGGCACGAAGCAGATGTCCTGGCTGTCGGGCTTCGCCGCCACCGGCAGAGCAAAGCGCCGCGCCAGCGCGCGCGTCTCGTCCTTGGCCAATCCGCCCAGCGGAAAGCGCAGAAAATCGAGCTGCGCCCGCGTGGTGGCGAAGAGGAAATAGCTCTGGTCGCGGCTCTCGGCGGCGGCGCGATGAAGCTCGGGCCCGTCGCGTCTCTCGACGCGGCGCACGTAATGGCCGGTGGCGAGCGCGTCGGCGCCCAGGTCGCGCGCGACCGCCATGAGGTCGCGGAACTTCACGGTCTCGTTGCAGCGCACGCAGGGGATCGGCGTCTCGCCGCGCGCATAGGCGTCGGCGAAGTCGTCGATGACGTCGCGACGGAAGCGGCTCTCGTAATCCAGCACGTAATGGGGAATGCCGAGCCGCTCGGCGACGCGCGCGGCGTCGTGGATGTCCTGGCCGGCGCAGCACGCGCCCTTTTTCCCCGCCGCCGCGCCATGGTCATAGAGCTGGAGCGTGATGCCGACGACGTCGAAGCCCTCTTCGACGAGCAGCGCCGCCGTCACCGAGCTGTCGACGCCGCCCGACATGGCGACGACGACGCGGCTGTGCGCGCTCTTCATCGCTACCCATTCATCATGTTGCGCGTGCCCTGCGGCAGCTTGACGGTGAGGCCGTCGAGTTCCTCCGTCATGATGATCTGGCAGCCGAGCCGCGAGGTCTGGGTCAGGCCGAAGGCGAGGTCGAGCATGTCCTCCTCGTCCTCGGTCGCCTCCTTCAGGAGCTCGTACCACTCGGCGTCGACGATGACGTGGCAGGTCGAGCAGGCCAGCGAACCCTCGCACGCGCCCTCGATGTCGATGCCGTGCTTGTGCGCGATCTCCAGCACCGACAGGCCGAGCGGCGCGTCGACCTCGCGGCGCTTGCCGTCGCGCTCGATGAACGTCATTTTCGGCATGAACCCGACACCCCCACCTCGTCCAACCTAGAAATCAGCGCGGCTGCAGCAGCGCCATGTCGTCCTCGGCCTGGATTGCCGCGCCGAGCACCGGCGCATCCTCGGCACGCGCGCCTCGCGCCAGCGCCGCCGCGTCCGCGGCCCCGAGCACGCGCAGCAGCGTGAGTCCCGCCGCCTCAGCCGTCTGCGCGAGCGCGCCCCGCGCCTGATCGTCGAGCCTCTCGGCGGCGATCACCGCATGCGTCACCGGCCGCGCCAGCGCCTTCTCCGCCCGCTCGCGCAGCGCCAGCAGCAGCGCGCGCACGTCGCGCGGCTCCGCCATGGCAAGCCGCCGCGCGCCGTCGGCGCCGGGGAGCAGCTCGGCAGTCCCGCCGAGCGCCACCGCCACCGCGGCGCCCTTGGCC
>DASVOY010000002.1:0-3034 GCA_036383115.1 Allostellaceae bacterium | reverse complement strand
GAGTTCAAGTTCTGCGCGGCCAAGGTGGAGCCGGTGGCTTAAGCTGCATCGGCACGACCGTTCTGCAGCCTCACAAATACGTTCGCTCCAGCAACGCGCCGATGCGCTCGTTCTGCATCTCGGTAGAGCCGTCGACATAGCCCGCGATACGGGCGCAGGCGATGTGGCGGCCGATCGGATAATCCTCGCGCAAGCCCTCGGCGCCCATCGCCTGCATGCAGTCGCCAAGACGCCGCTGCGCCATCTGCACCGCGAATTTCTTGGCCTGCGCCGCGGCGAGGATCGCGTCCTCGCCGCGGGCGATGAGCTCGCCAGCACGGTACGTCAACAGCCGCGCCGCCTCGAGATCGGTCGCGACGTCGACCAGCGACCAGCGCAGGCCCTGATGGTCGAGAAGGCGCTTGCCGAAGGCCTGTCGCCGGGTCGCGTGGTCGAGGGCGACGCGCAGGCTCTCCGCCACCATGCCGCAGCACATGGCGGCGACATAGGTGCGTGCGCCGTTGATGCCGGCGAGCGCGCGCTTGAAGGCCTGCCCCGGCGGATAGAAGAGTGCGTCGCCGTCGACGCGGAAATTCCTCAGGCGAAAACCGCCGGCGCCGATGGCATGCCCGCCCATGAGCCCGTAAGGCGGCAGGCGCTCGAAGCCGGGCTGGCGCGCATCGACGAGAAAGGCGGCAATGCCGTCATTGCCGGCGGCGGCGTCGGTCCTGGCATAGACGGTGATGATGTCGGCGATGGCCGCGTTGGTCAGCCACGCCTTCTCGCCGTTGAGCACCCAGCCGCCGCCTGCGGGGCGCGCGGTCATGGTGATCGCCGGGAAATCGCTGCCGGCCTGCGGCTCGGTCAGCGCCGTACCGCCGACGAGCTCGCCCGCCTGCAGCGGCGCGAGATAGCGTTCGATCTGGACCGGCGAACCTTGGTGCGCGAGGCGCGCCGCCACGTTCTGCGTGTTGATGAGGCTGAAAGCAAAAGCCATGCAGGAGCGGGCGAACTCCTCGGCGATGAGTGCCTTGGCGATGAAGCCTGCCCCTTGGCCGCCCTGGGTGCGCGGCACCTCGATGCCGGTGAGCCCCACGCGTGCGGCCTCACGCAAGGTCTCGCGCGGAACCTGGCGGGCGCGCTCCCATGCTGCGGCGTGCGGCGCAACATGGTCGCGGCGGAAGCGCGCCGCCTCATGGAGGAGCGCACGCTCCTCGGTGGTGAGCTGATGGGCGAGCGGCGATGCGCTGGTCATCGTGGCGCCTCTGCTGGCGAAGCCGATGCGACGACTGTCGCCTTGCGCGAGAAGCGGGTCAAGGCGTGCTGCGCGGGGAACGATCCCGCGCTGGGCGCCGTTGCATTCACGAACACGCCAGGGATGACGATGCAGCGCGCCAACATCAACGACCGGAGCACGATCGAGGGCATCTATCCTCGCGCCGTCTTCATGCAGGAATCGAACGCCAATGCGCGCGCCCAGGCGACCGTACGCTGCGGCGTGCGCATCGGCTCGGCGCCTGACGCGAGCGGCGCCTTCGATCTCGTCCGCGCTTCGCGCCACGCCGGCGAGCCCGATTCGGGCAACGGCGCGGTCTTCCTCTCCCCGGTCGCGCAGGAAACCGGGCACGGCGCCGACTATCCTGCTGCCGCGTCGGGCGACGCGGGCACGCGCCCGCGCGACGCCTACGGCGCCTTCATCGACGAGATCATCGCCGCCGCGCGCAGCGCTCATGCGGCACCGGCGCCAGGTCGCGGTGACATGAGGCTGCGCGGCCTGCGCCAGTAGCACGTCGCCGGCAATTTCGGATTGTCCCTGCCGCCGGCGATGAACGGCGCGGGTTCGCCCGGAGTGATGCCGGACGGCCCCCCGTTCGCGTTGCAAGTGATGATCGAATCTCGCAGGAGCTGATGATGCGTGTGTTGTTGGCAACCGCAGTGCTGGTGTCGCTCGTCGCGTGCTCGAATTGGCGCCACGACTCGTCCCCATCGTCCAGCAACGCGCCGCCGAACTCAGTCACCGAGAGCGAAGGCGCGCCCATGAACCCTGATCAGGCGGCAACCCACCCGCCGACTAAGCTCCAGGGGAGCCCGGTGCCGGGCGAAAGCGGCGTGAGCAACAACAGCAGCACGTTGAGCGGTGACGGCGGCGGCGGCGGCAGGTAACGCGACCTACCCCAGACGGCGCTGCGGCCGGAGGAAATGCGGCGGCCCATAGCCGTTCAACACCGCGGCTAAGCGGGCGTCTCCGAGGCGATTTGAACGACGTGGGCGTACGGGCATTCCATCATCGGCCCGCGTCCGTCCATAAATCGGACAGTAGCGCTCGGCGACATCACCAAGCCTGCCGGCCGCGCGCCTACTGCGGCAAGCAGCTCTTGAAGGCATCCTCCGGCAGTTTCATCGCGTCTTCCCGCGTGTCGAAGCCGCCATCGTCATAGCCGCAATCGGGCGTGGAGCGAGCGGCGCCGTCGTGAAGCCGCAGCGCCGGCCCATGCATCATCGCGACGCGCGGCGGCGGCGCCGATGCGGTGCAGGCGGCGAGTGCAGCGGCCAGGGCCACTGCGGAGATCGTGGAAAGCCTAGTGGTCACGTGATGCTCCTTTCAAGTCGGCGGCGACAGATGCATGACAAGGATCGGCATTCGGCAAATTTTCTTCCACGGCGCAACGCGGCTCGCGCAGAAGTGAGCTGGCGGCGGCGAGCGCGATGGCCGCGTGTCCGGGCAGCAGGACAACTCTCGTCATGACGCCGAGAACGATCTGGATCTATCGCAGTCAGGTGGGGTGGCGCTTTGCAGCGATTGCGCAATGACGCGCCGTCTTGCGTGGAATGTCGCGCTATTGTGGCGCTCGGCACGCCAGACGAGATACCAAGGCCGCCCGGCAGTGAGCGCGCTCGCGCGCGTACGCCACGGTGCCGGACGAAACAGCTCGGGAGCGGCCGCCGACGCGGACGGTGTCTTCCGCTGCCGCTGCCTCGGCGCGTGGACGCCGGCTTATTCGAGCGGGCGGAAGCAAAGCAGGCCCGGCTTTCGCCGGGCCTGCGCGCTAGATCC
>DASVOY010000001.1:0-2348 GCA_036383115.1 Allostellaceae bacterium | reverse complement strand
GGGTTTGCCGCGAAATCCCCCAGCGGGGGTCATGGGAAAGCCCCCCATGGATCGATGGGAAATGTCATGCCGCAGCTGCCGCGGGGGACCCTGTGACGGAGGTGTTCCGGTGAGGCGTTCATGACCGAAGATGTCTCCAGGGCAGATCCTGCGCGCAACTCTCGGCCACCTCCGCGCGAGCGGCGTCCCGTTCGTCGCCGGCTCCGCGGCGTGCGCGATCGCCGGTGCTTCTTCCACCGCGGGGGAGCGCTCGCCGCGGCGCGGCTGATCTCGCGATGCCACGCTCGGATGCGGATTGCCGGACCTTGCTGTCGGCTGCCATCGATCTCGTATCTGATTGATAATGCTAAGGAAAACTTCGCAAGAAGGTCAGGGATCCCGCGGGCTTCCGCGCGGCGATGCCGCCCCCCGCGATCGCGGTGCGCGCATTCGCCGTCGTGATCGCCCTCGCGCACGCCCGACCCGACCGCCCGGTGTCCCCGACGACAATTTCTCTGCTCGGAGTGAGGATCGGGCTCCTCACTGGTGTGTCTTCGCAGCCACGAGGCCGGGGCATCGGGGGTCATCCGGGGGGGATCGCCTGGGCTCCTGGGCCTCGGGGATCGGCTCGGTCAGCGGGATCGCGGGGCGCAACGGCGTGCGAGACGGATCGACCGGGGAGATCCGGATCTGCCCGCAATGCGATGAACCGCGACCAGTTCTGATGAACCTCGACGCATTCTGGTCTAGCGTAGTCTCATGTCGCTGCGGGGAAAGACGCTGTTCATCACCGGTGCCAGTCGCGGCATCGGGCTGGCGATCGGCCTCCGCGCCGCACGCGATGGCGCCAACGTCGCGATCGCCGCGAAGTCCGCAGCGCCCAACCCCAAGCTGCCGGGCACGATCTACACCGCCGCGGAGGAGATCCAGGGCGCAGGCGGCAAGGCCCTGGCGCTGGTCTGTGACATCCGGTTCGAGGATCAGGTGACCGCCGCGGTGGCCGCGACGGTCGAGGCGTTCGGCGGCATCGACATCCTCGTCAACAACGCCAGCGCGATCAGCCTGACCAGCACCGAGCACACGCCGATGAAGCGGTTCGATCTGATGCACCAGATCAACACGCGCGGCACGTTCCTGTGCTCTCAGGCCTGCCTGCCGCACCTGCGCAAGGCGAGCAATCCGCACATCCTCAACATCTCGCCGCCGCTCAACATGGAGGAGCGGTGGTTCGCGCCGCACGTCGCGTACACGATGGCGAAGTTCGGCATGAGCATGTGCGTGCTCGGCATGGCCGGCGAGTTTCGCCGCGACGGCATCGCGGTCAACGCGCTGTGGCCGCGCACCGCGATCGCCACCGCCGCGGTCCAGAACCTGCTCGGCGGGGACGTCGCGATCCGGGGCTCGCGCAAGCCGTCGATCATGGGCGACGCGGCCCACGCGATCCTGACCAGGCCGTCGCGCGAGTTCACCGGCCGGTTCTGCATCGACGACGACGTACTCGCCGCGGAGGGCGTGACCGACTTCCGCGCGTACGCGATGGATCCCAACGCTCAGCTCTTGCCCGATTACTTCATCTAGGGAGCGCCAAATGGCCAAGGCCAAAGCAAAGAAGTCGAAGACCAAGACGAAGACGAAGGCCGCCAAGGCCGCGCCGGCGAAGAAGTCGGCGAAGCCCGCCGCCAAAGCCAAGCCCGCCGCCAAGGCCAAGGCCAAGCCGGCGGCCAAGCCGGCGGCCAAGCCGGTGGCCAAGCCGGTGGCCAAGTCGGCGGCCAAGAAGCCGGCGGCCAAGAAGCCCGCGACCAAGCCCGCCAAGCCCGCCAAGCCGGCCCCGCCCGTCGAGCCCCAGATGCACGAGCACGAGCACGAGGACCACGAGGAGCGCAACAGCTCCCCCGAGTCCGGTCACTGGGACGAGCCGGCGGCGCCTCCGGTGCCGGTCAGCGAGCCGGTCGAGGACGAAGGCGAGCACGACGACGACCTGTTCGAAGACGACATGTCGTAGCCGGTGCCGCGCCGGCGGGGTAGCGGTGGGGTGCAGCTGTGAGCCGCGGGCTATACACGCCTAGGCGGCGAGCCGTGCCACGCCGCCAGTCCGTGCGCTGGGCGCCGTGCGGCCGGGCCGGACGTACAGCCACAGACCGCCGAGCAGCACCAGCGCCGAGAACGCCGCGCACACCATCCCCCAGAACCAGTACGGCAGGAACAGCGCCTGGGACATCTGCTGGGTGTCCGACGGCGTGTACTGGTCGTTCTGGATCGTCACGTACTGCGTGAACAGGTAGCCGCCGCCGGTATAGACGCTCAGTGCGAGCTGGACACCGAGGAACACGAGCACGGCCTGGGCGTGGGCGGGGCGTGCACCGATCGCG